>JAGOEY010000082.1:5607-7170 GCA_017997515.1 Burkholderiaceae bacterium
GCCGAGTTGATGGTGATAGGCGTGGTGGGCACGTTCTGGTACGGGCCCTTGTTGCCGGTGGCCACGCCCTTGATCTTGTCCACCACCTCAGCGCCGCTCACCACTTTGCCGAACACGGCATAACCGTGGCCGTCGGGCTGGGGGGCGTTGAGGTTGTCGTTGTCCTTCACGTTGATGAAGAACTGCGCGGTGGCCGAGTTGGGGTTGCCGGTGCGGGCCATGGCCACGGTGTATTTGTTGTTCTTCAGGCCGTTGCTGGCCTCCAGCGGAATAGGCGCACGTGTGGGTTTTTGCTGCAGGTCGGCGGTGAAGCCGCCACCCTGGACCATGAAGCCGTCGATCACGCGGTGGAACACGGTGCCGTCGTAGTGTTTGTCGTTCACGTACTGCAGAAAGTTGGCAACCGTTTTGGGGGCCTTGGCCGGGTCGAGTTCCAGCACGATGTCACCGGCCGACGTGGCCAGCTTGACGCGGGGCGCAGCGGTTTGTGCGGCCAGGTGGGTAGAAGCCAAACCAAGGGCTGCGGCCAGCACCAGGCTGCGGCGGGTCCATGCGGACGATGCGGAAAATGAAAAAGCCACGGAAAACCTCTTGGAAGTGTGTCGGTGCAAAGGAAAACGGGGCCTTATTTAAAAGGCCAGGGCTTACTTCTTGGCGGCAGGTTTGGCGGGTTTGGCACCCACGTTAAACACGTCGCGGATCAAGGCCATCTTGGGGGCCAGCTGGGCGTTGCCTGGCTCCAGCTGCTGCGCACGGGCATACGACTGGTTGGCCATACGGGCATAGATGTCACCCAGGTTTTCGTGGGCAATGGCGTAGCCGGGGTTGATACGGATGGCCATCTCCAGCGCGGTGCGGGCCTTGTCCAGCTGGTTCTGGCTGGCCAGCAGTGCGGCCAGGTTGTTGTAGGGCTCGGGCAGCTCGGGGTAGTCCTGGGTCAGGGCTGTGAAGGTGGCAATGGCTTCGGTGGTGTTGCCTGCCTGGGTCTGGATCACCCCCTTGAGGAAGCGCATCTGCGGGTCCTTGGGTTTGTCGGCCAGGTATTTGTCGGCTTTGGCGAGGGCTTCCGTGCCTTTGCCGGACTTGAGCAACTGGTTGACGTCGCTGTAGTCGTCGGCATGGGCCAGGCCGGTGAAAACCAGGGCGCTGGCCAGGGTCAGCAGGCGGATCAAAACAGGAGGGGAGAAGCGGTCAAGCTGCATGGCGCTTTCGAGGGTTTGGATGGCCGTGACAAGCCGTGATGGGGGGCTTTATACTGCGCTTCATTGTAGCCGAGGGGTCTTCGCGAACCCCGGTACACCCCCTGAACCTCCCCCTTGACGATGGACGACGCCTGCAGGCATCCGCTGGATGTGTGTTTCCGTCTCCGTCGCGGTTAGCTTTTGTATCCATGAGTTTGCGCATCTACAACACGCTGTCGCGTGACCTGCAGCCTTTTGCCCCGCTGGAGCCGGGCCACGTGCGTATGTACGTCTGCGGCATGACGATTTACGACCTGTGCCACATTGGCCACGCCCGCATGATGATGGCGTTTGACGTGGTGCAGCGCTGGCTCAAGGTCAG
>JAGOEY010000083.1:0-2328 GCA_017997515.1 Burkholderiaceae bacterium
GTGGTGTCACCGGTTTCAGCAGCCTGCCGCACAGCGAGGCCCCCGAGGCGGGCAACCTGATCCAGGGTTTTGTGCAGTACCCCGGCTCACGTTACACCACGGCCGGTGAGGCCTGGCGCCAGACGCGGAATGTCTGGATCATTCCGTACGGCGGGGCGCTCATTCTCATCACATTGCTGGCGGTGGCCTTGTTCTATTTCACCAAGGGCCCGATCCGCGTTGAGGGTGCCCCCACCGGGCGCATGATTGAACGTTTTACCTATTTCGAGCGTGCCGCGCACTGGGTCAACGCCACGGCGTTTTCCATCCTGGCGATCTCGGGCATCGTTATGGCGTTTGGCAAATTCTTCCTGCTGCCCATCATGGGCGGGGCGCTGTTTGGCTGGCTCACCTGGGTGCTGAAGACCGCGCACAATTTTGTCGGGCCCATGTTTGTGGTGTCGCTGGTGGTGGTGTTTTTCACCTTCTTGCGCGACAACTGGCCGACTGCGGCCGACGTCACCTGGCTGCTCAAGGGGGGCGGTCTTTTCTCTGGCAAACATGTCTCGTCGCACCGCTTTAACGGCGGTGAAAAAATCGTGTTCTGGTTCGGTGTTTTTGGCCTGGGCCTGATCGTGGCCGCCTCGGGCCTGGTGCTCGACAAGGTGTTGCCCGGCATCGAGTATGTGCGCGCCACCATGCAGGTGGCCCACATGGTGCACGCGGTGGCGACGGTGCTGATGATCTGTATGTTCATCGGTCACATCTACCTCGGCACCATCGGTTCGGAAGGTGCACTCGACGCCATGAAGACCGGGCAAGTGGATGAAACCTGGGCGCGCCAGCACCACGACCTGTGGTACGACGATATCCAGTCCGGCAAGATCCCCGCACAACGCAGCGCTGTGCCACCCGAAGGTGACCCCGCCACTGCTGCAACCGCCCGCCCCGCACAAGCCTGAGGACACACACCATGAAGATTTTTTCCTTATCCGCTGTGTGTGCCGTGTCGGTGCTGTGCGCCAGCGCCGCGTTTGCCAAACTGCCCGCACCCGACGACGCAGCCAAGGCCAAGGCTGCCGAAGCCGCAGCCAAAGCCGCCTGGACTGGCAAGGTCGACAACTACCTGCTGTGTAACGCACAAGACCGCGCAGCAGCCAACTTCTTTGCCAATGCCAAAGCAGAGGGGCGCGAGGTGAAACCCGCCATCGCCACACCTCCCTGTGCGGACCCCGGTCCTTTTGCCTACGTGGCCCCCGAGGCCAAACCGCTGGAGGCAGCGGGTGCCCATTCCCCCGCCACCACCGCAGCCAGCCCGCCGAGCGGGCCCAAGACGGCTGCCGAGCTGGCACCGGCCAAAAAATAAAACAGGGTGCTGCGCTGCGGAGCCAGCGCAGCGTGTGGGATTCCCATAGTCTTACCCGGCCAAGGGGTGGGGACACTGCGTTTTCCTGTAGCCTTGGGGCCCATGCCCCGCTCCTTGCCCTCTGAACCTTCGCCCGATGCGGCACCGCAAATGGGTGTGCCCCGCCTCACGCAGGCCCGTGCACCACTGACGCAGGCGATCGAAGCCGTCAACGAATACGGCGATGTAGAGACCGTCTCCATCCCCGCCGAACGTGCACTCACCGTCTATGTGGACAAACGGGAGCTGGTCACACTCATGACGCTGGGTGCGCAGCCCGAGCTGCTGGTGCTGGGTTACCTGCGCAACCAGCGGCTGGTGCAATCGGTGTCCGACATCGACTCCATCACGGTGGACTGGGAGGTCGGTGCAGCGGCGGTCAAAACCTGCTCTGGCATCGACCAGATCGAGGAACGCACCGCCCGCCGTGTGGTCACCACCGGCTGCGGCCAGGGCAGTGTGTTTGGCGACCTGATGGCCGACATCGACACGCTGGTGTTGCCCCCCGCCACACTCAGCCAGGCCCAGCTCTACGGCATCGTCAACGCCATCCGGCTGCAAGAGAGCACCTACAAGTCCGCCGGGTCGGTACACGGCTGCGCGCTGTTCCAAGGGCAGGATATGCTGGTGTTTGTCGAAGATGTGGGCCGCCACAACGCCATCGACACCATCGCGGGCTGGATGTGGATGCAGGACGCCGCTCAGACAACCGACGCCCTGCGCATGCAGGGCACGGACAAAGTTTTCTACACCACCGGCCGCCTCACCAGCGAGATGGTCATCAAATCCGCCCAGATGGGTGTGCCCATCGTGGTCTCGCGCAGCGGCATCACGCAGATGGGCCACGCCGTGGCGCAGCAGCTGGGCCTGTGCGCCATTGGCCGTGCCACCAACCGGCATTTCGTTTGTTACAGCGGCCGCGACCGCCTGCTGCTGCAGCCGGA
>JAGOEY010000083.1:2428-7117 GCA_017997515.1 Burkholderiaceae bacterium
ATGAACACCTCTTTTCTTCGCCTTGGCTGGCGCACCCTGTGGCGCGATTTGCGTGCGGGTGAACTGCGCCTGTTGATCGTGGCCGTCACCTTGGCTGTGGCTGCACTCACCGCCGTGGGCTTTTTTGCCGACCGGCTCAAGGGCGGGTTGCAGCGTGACGCCAGCCAGCTGCTGGGCGGTGACCTGGTGGTGGTCAGCGACAACCCCACACCCCAGGCTTTTTTAGACCGCGCCGCCGCGCTCGGTTTGCAGGGCGCAGGCACGCTGGGCTTCCCCACCATGGGCCGCGCCAGTGATACACAAGGTGGTGCCAGCCGTTTGGTGGCGCTGAAGTCCGTGCAGCCTGGCTACCCGCTGCGCGGCAGCCTGAAGGTGGCCGACACACCGGGTGGGGCCGAGCAGACCACGCGGGACATTCCCGCACCTGGTGAGGTGTGGGTCGATGCACCCGTGCTCGAATCGCTGGGCCTGGCCATGGGCGACAAGCTGCTGCTGGGCGACGCCGCCTTGCGTATCAGCCGCACCATCGTGCTGGAGCCCGACCGGGGCGGCGGCTTCATGAGTTTTGCCCCGCGTGTCATGCTGAACCAGGCCGACCTGGCCGCCACCGCGCTGGTACAGCCCGCCAGCCGCCTGACCTACCGCTTTGCCGTGGTGGGCACGCCGCAGGCGGTGCAGCAGTTCTCGGACTGGGCCACGGCGGAGATCAAACGCAGCGACCTGCGCGGTGTGCGGGTCGAGTCGCTGGAAAGCGGCCGCCCCGAAATGCGCCAGGCACTCGACCGCGCCGAGAAGTTTCTGAGCCTCGTGGCGCTGTTGTCAGCCCTGCTCAGCGCCGTGGCCGTGGCGTTGGCCGCGCGCAGCTTTGCCGCCAGCCACCTGGACGACTGCGCCATGCTGCGGGTGCTGGGCCAGAGCCAGCGCACCATCGCCTGGAGTTACGCGTTCGAGTTCATCCTGATCGGCCTGTTTGCCAGCGCGCTGGGTGTGGCCATCGGTTACGCCGTGCACTATGTGTTTGTGGCCTTGCTCGCCGGGCTGGTGGACGCGGCCCTGCCTGCGGCCAGCCTGCAGCCCGTGTTTTTTGGCCTGGGCATGGGCCTCACGCTGCTGCTGGCGTTTGGCCTGCCGCCGGTGCTGCAGCTGGCGCAGGTGCCACCGCTGCGCGTCATCCGCCGTGACATGGGCGGGCTCAAACCCACGTCGCTGTCGGTGCTCGGCCTCGGTGTGGCCGGTTTTGCCGCGCTGCTGGTGGCTGCCAGCAGTGACCTGAAGCTGGGCTTGATTGCCGTGGGTGGGTTTGCCGTGGCGGTGGTGCTGTTCGCCGCCCTGAGCTGGGGGGCTGTGGTGCTGCTGCGCCGGGTGGTGAACGAGGCCACAGCCCCGCGCTGGCTGGTGCTGGCCACACGGCAAATCTCGGCCCGCCCGGTGTTTGCGGTGGTGCAGGTCAGTGCGCTGGCGGTGGGCCTGCTGGCGCTGATCCTGCTGGTGCTGCTGCGCACCGACCTCATCAGCAGCTGGCGCAAGGCCACGCCACCCGATGCACCCAACCGCTTCGTCATCAACGTCATGCCCGACCAGAGCGCGTCGTTCCAGCAGTCGCTGCGCGACGGCGGCGTGAAGAATTTCGACTGGTTCCCCATGATCCGCGGCCGCCTGATCGCCGTGAACGGCAAAGCCGTGACCCCCGACGACTTCACCGAAGACCGCGCCCGCCGCCTGGTTGACCGCGAGTTCAATATCTCCCACACCGCCACCCGCCCACAGCACAACGAGGTGGTGGCCGGGCGCTGGACGGACGGAGAACAAGGTGCCATCAGCGTGGAAAGTGGCATTGCCGAAACCCTGGGCCTGCACCTGGGTGACGTGATGCGTTTCGACATGGGCGGTGTGCAGAGCGAGGCCAAAATCACCTCGCTGCGCAAGGTGGACTGGGGCTCCATGCGCGCCAACTTCTTTGTGATCTACCCGGTGGACACATTGGCCGACATGCCTATCACCTACCTCGCCGCCTTCCGTGCGCCCGACACCAAAGGGTTTGACAACCAGCTGGTGCGCAACTACCCCAACATCACCAACGTGGACATGGCCAGCACCATCCTGCAGGTGCAGCGGGTGCTTGACCAGGTCGTGCGTGCGGTGGAGTTTTTGTTCGCCTTCACCCTGGCCGCCGGGCTGGTGGTGCTGTTTGCATCGGTAACTGCCACGCGTGAAGAGCGCGCCCGTGAATTTGCCATCATGCGCGCCGTTGGTGCCCCCAGCCGCCTGCTGCGCCAGGTGCAGCGGGCCGAGCTGGCCGGTGTGGGCATGCTGGCGGGCTTCCTGGCCAGCCTGGTCGCCATGGCCGTGGGCTGGTCGCTGGCCAAGTATGTGTTTGACTTCGCCTGGACGGGCGCATGGTGGGTGCCGCTGCTGGGCGCGCTGACCGGTGCCGCGCTGGCGCTGGCGGCGGGCTGGTGGGGGCTGCGCGATGTGCTGCGGCGGCCGGTGGTGGAGACGCTGCGGCGGGCGGCGTCCTGACGTGCTTCGGAGTCGTGACTCTGGTTCTCTATAGTTTTGATAGCAGCTAGCGCAGTTTCCACCTGCGCTAGAGGCCAATTTCACTCTAAATTTTCACCACACACCTCCCGCACACACCCCCGCAGCCAGCGGTGCGCCGGGTCGGCGTGTTGCCGGGGGTGCCAGAGCAAGGACACGGTGAAGTCGGGCAGGGCCAGTGGCAGGGGGAAACTCAGCATGTCTGCGCGCAGATTGCCGGTGTGCCGCTCGGGCACCGTGGCAACCAAGTCAGACGCACGCGCCAGGGCCAGCGCGCTTGAGAAACTGTCCACGCTGGTGGCAATGTGCCGCTCCAGCCCCAGCGCTTGCAGGGCATCATCCACTGGGCCTTTGTCGGTGCCTTGCCGCGACACCGCAATGTGCTGGCCTGCCGCATAACGGGCGGCGGTGATTTCACCTTGATCTAGCGGATGGCCGCTGCGCACCACACCGATAAATCTGTCGCGAAACAAGGCCTGCACCCGCACCTCGGGGCCGGTGGCCGCACCGACCACACCGGTTTCCAGATCCACACTGCCGTCGCGCAGCGGGCTGCTGTCCTTATGCGGCTTGGGCACAAAACGCAGCCGCACGCCGGGGGCCTCGGCGCTGACACGTGCCAGCAGGCGGGCACCGAAGTTTTCGACAAACCCCTCGCGGGTGCGCAGGGTGAAGGTGCGCTCCAGCTGTTGCAGGTTGATCGCTTCGACCGGGCGCAGCACCACGGTGGCGTCCTGCACCAGCTGGCCCACCCGCTCGCGCAGCTCCAGCGCACGTGGTGTGGGCACCAGGCCCCGGCCCGCGCGCACCAGCAGCGGGTCACCCGTCGCCTCGCGCAGCCGCGCCAGCGCCCGGCTCATGGCCGAGGGGCTGAGCCGCAAACGCCGGGCGGCGCGTGCCACGCTGCCTTCGGTGAGCAACACGTCCAGCGTGACCAGCAGGTTCAGATCGGGGAGGGCCATGGCTTCACGATAGCGGAGTTTGCGGGTGGCATGGCGTTTGATGCACTAATAAAGTGCAAATGCTGCGCCTTCCGCCACGGGTCGTAAAAAACTACGCTGCAGGTCATCCCTATCCCTCTAGCCGGATGCCCGACCAGGAGTTCACGTTGAAACCCATTCCCCTTGTAAGCCGCGTTACGCCGCAGGCCCCCTCTGCCCCTTCTGCCCGCTGGGCACTTGCCAGCCTGTCGCTGGCCATGCTGCTGTCTTCCCTGGGCACCAGCATCGCCAACGTCGGGTTGCCCACCCTGGCGCGGGCCTTTAACGCGCCTTTCCAGCAGGTGCAGTGGGTGGTGCTGGCCTACCTGCTGGCCACCACCACCCTGGTGGTCAGTGCCGGGCGGCTGGGCGACATGGTGGGCCGGCGTCGGCTGCTGCTGGCGGGGATTGCGCTGTTCACGCTGGCGTCGGTGTTGTGCGGCATGGCCCCCACACTCGGGCTGCTGATCGCCGCCCGGGCGCTGCAGGGGCTGGGCGCGGCGGTGATGATGGCGCTGACGATGGCTTTGGTGGCGCAGACGGTGCCCCAAGACAAAACCGGCAGCGCCATGGGCCTGCTGGGCACGGTGTCGGCCATTGGCACGGCGCTTGGCCCCTCGCTGGGGGGCCTGTTGATCGCCGGGGTGGGCTGGCAGGCGCTGTTTTTCATCAACCTGCCGCTGGGCGTGCTGGCATTTTTTCTCGCGTACCACACGCTGCCTGCCGATGGGCCCAAGGCGGGGCGGCTGGGTTTTGACTACCTGGGCACGCAGCTGCTGGCGCTGACCCTGGCCGCCTATGCGCTGGCCATGACGCTGGGGCGCGGCAGTTGGGGCCTGCTGAATGCGGCGCTGCTGCTGGCAGCGGTGTTGGGTGCGGGCCTGTTTGTGCAGGCGCAGAAGCGGGCGGTGTCGCCTTTGGTGCGCATGGACCTGTTCCGTGATGCCCACCTGCGTGCCGCCCTGACCATGGGCGCACTGGTCTCCACGGTGGTGATGGCCACGCTGGTGGTCGGGCCGTTCTACCTGGCGCGGGGCCTGGGGCTGGACGCGGCGATGGTTGGGCTGGTCTTGTCCACCGGGCCGCTGGCCGCTGCGCTGACCGGCGTGCCCGCTGGCAAGTTGGCCGACCGGTTTGGCGCGCAGCGTATGACCGCTGTGGGGCTGGCGGT
>JAGOEY010000084.1 GCA_017997515.1 Burkholderiaceae bacterium
ATCGAGGCCATGTCGCCGGCCGAGCGGCGCGAGCTGCTGCGCCAGCGCCGCGAGATGCTGCGCCGCTTGAGCCCCGAGGAGCGCACCGCCCTGCGCGACCGGCTGCCGCCCCGTTGACCCATGCGCGACGCTCCCGCCAGCGGCGCCCTGGGCCGCTCCATCAGCAGCCTGGGGCAATGGGTCGGGCAGGCGCTGGGCGGGCGCGGACGCCAGCCGCCCGCGGCCGACCCCTGGGCGCTGTGGCAGGCCGCCCGCGCCGGCGACCAGGCCAGCGCCAGCGCGCTGGTGCGCCGCTTGAGCCCCCAGGCCTACGCCCTGGCCATGCAGCTGCTGGGCCGGCGCGAGGACGCCGAGGACATGGTGCAGGAGGCCTTTCTGCGCCTGTGGCGCGCGCGCGCCAGCGACGCGCATGGCGCCAGCCTGGCGACCTACTTCAACACCATCGTCATCAACCGCTGCAAGAGCTGGCTGGCGCGCCGGCGCGAGCTGAGCACCGACCCCGAGCAGCTGCTGGAGCTGGCCGACGCCAGCCAGGGCGCCGAGCCGCCCGGCGCCGACGCCCTGCCACCCATCAGCACGGCGGCGCTGGCGGCGGCCATGGCGCGCCTGAGCCCGCGCCAGCGCATGGCCCTGGCCATGTGGGCCTATGCCGACGCCGACGTGCCCGCCATCGCCCGCGCGCTGGAACTTGACGCCAACGCCGCGCACCAACTGTTGCACCGTGCCAAGGCCGCCCTGCGCCAGCACCTCAAGGAGCCAGCACCATGACCGCCCCACGCCCCGACACGCCCCCTGCCAACGCCGACCGCCGGCTGCGCCACAGTCTGCGCCAGGCGCTGGAGCAGGCGCCCGATGAGGGCCAGCAGGCGCTGCAGGCGCGCCTGCTGGCACAGTGGCGCCAGCAGCAGGCCGCCGCCCCCGCCCCGCATGGCCCGCTGGCCGTGCTGCAGGCCGGCTGGCGCCAGCACCCGCTGCTGTGCAAGAGCGCGCTGCTGGCGCTGACCGTGGCCGGCCTGCTGCTGGTCAAGCCCTGGGTGAGGCCGGACGCCGGCATGGACGAGCTGCTGCAGCCCGACGTGCTGTCGCTGATGACCATGGGCGAGCTGTAACCTGCCGCGCAACGACGCGGCCAGGCCACCGGGTGCTATCGCGCAACTGGTACTTGTGCATGGTTCGGTTACCTCTAAATTACACCTGTGCGCCATGCGGAGCATGGCGAACGCAAGAAATAGCCTTATAGAATCGATCCGGCGGACAACGGGCTCCGTTGAACCACCGTTATTCAGAACAGGCAATGGACACGCCCATTGCTTCGAGGGCAAACCGACATGCTGGACGTATTTTTCACCATTGACGTTGAGGTCTGGTGCAATGGTTGGAAGAACATCGATGAGCGATTTGCCAATGCGTTCGATAGATACATCTATGGCACCACTCCGCAGGGGCAGTTTGGGTTGCCATACCAGATGAAGGTAATGAACGACCATGGCCTGACCAGCGTGTGCTTCATTGAACCCTTGTTTTCTGCACGATTTGGGCAGCAACCCCTTGATGAAATCGTCGCGCTGGTGCGCGAGGCGGGTCATGAACCGCAACTGCACATGCACCCCGAATGGGTGGATGAAGCCCGCACCCCGCTGCTGGAGGGTATGCAAGGCAAGCGACCCAACATGCGCGACTACACCGTGGCCGAGCAAACGTCGCTGATTGCAAGCGGATTGCAAATGCTGGAGCGAGCCGGTGCCCCGAATATCAATGCGTTTCGGGCCGGTAGTTTTGGTTTCAATCGCGATACGCTTGAAGCATTGGCAGCCAATGGCATCGCATACGACTGCAGTTACAACACCACCCTGTTCGGGCAGAGCAGCGGTGTCAGGCCAGGAGAAACCGTCTGGTGGCCTTTTGAATGCGCCGGAGTTTATGAATACCCGATGACTGTTTTTGACGATGGCACGGGCAAATTGCGCCACGTTCAGCTGACCGCCTGTTCTTTCGCTGAGATTGAGAAACTGCTGTGGACGGCACTGGAGGCAGGACACCAGTCTTTCGTGATGCTGTCACACAGTTTTGAACTACTCAATGGCGGGAGCAGAGACCGCTCCGATCCTGTGACCATCAACCGGTTCAGGAAGTTTTGCGCCTTCATGGAAAAAAACCGGGATTCATTTCGCGTGCGTGGATTTCAGGGTATGCAACCTGAAGTGGCGGTTCAGCCCCCACCTTTGTTGCGATCTCCCATCTGGCGCACCGGCATGCGTATGGCGGAACAGGTCTATCGCCGAAGATATCGGTAAAAACACAGGCCTGTAATAACTACCGTCTTCGTGCTGTGAAGTGCTTGTTGGGTGGGTTATTCAGCGCGTCTTAAATTCTTTCGTCGAAACACGGCAAACCCGGCGATTGATGAAATGTGCTCAAGCGAGGGGCTGTGCTTGAATAAAGCGGCTTCGGTCGGGTTTCCATACACAATCCAGACATCGTGAACACGTGTTGACATGGACTTCTCCCAAGTCTTTAAGACCGGAGACATAATTTGTGCATCAAATGGATTGTAAAGATAGAGGACGGTTGCAGCATCAGGAGGCGCATAATCTCTTGCATCACCATGAATAACTTCCATGCGGTCTGTATTCGGCCATGAATTCGCTGCCGCCTCAATGTTTTTCTTGGCCAGCAAGTGAAGATTTTCTGAAAACTCCACCCCTATCACCTTGTTAAAACCCATTTTTGCGGCTAGAAAAAGAGCTCGCCCCTTTCCGGAGCCCAAGTCTACGAAGCAAAATGTTGACGGATCAATTGGAAGACTGCGTATGACCGTGATGAACTTTTCCTCATCAATAGGCTCATAAGCATTTCCCCCTGCGCCATATTCATGTGTATATCCGAGTGCGCTCAAATAAACCGACTTGTTTGTTTCAACGCCGGGAATATTGTCAACGGAACTTTTTGCATCAAATTTTCCGGGTGATAGAAGTATCTTAAAGCGGTGTTTTATGTTTAGGAGTGCTACAGGGCCAAACATCTTCCATCCATGCCTGGACCAAGCATTTTTTATGCGTTCCATTCAAAGTCGTCCTTTATTTCACGATTTGCACGGAGTGGGTATGAGCTCGTGATTTCTGCCGCTGATGTGATTGTGACGGATCCTGTCCAGATGTCGCATCCCTAATGATCGTGGTACCAGTATGTAACTCAACGGTTTTGTGCGCAATCTATGATGCCGGCGGGGCCATAATGACTGGAGCGAAACTTCCCACTGCGCCCCAGCCTGTCGGTCGCGTCGGTCGATTCGTTGTGCGCGCCGATCGTTGCCGGCGACAACTCTACACCCTTTCAACCGGCCTGCTGTCTCTTTATCGCACGGGGTAAAAAAGTTTCAGAAAAGCGGGCCCCCTTCTTCTTTGAGGCCAGGAGCGCGCCCGTGTCTGGATTGAAATCGTCGATAGAAAACCCGTGGGTCTGTGACATCGTCACTGACGAGGTGCTGGCGAGGGAAACGGGAGTCCCGCTGCCCAGCCATGCGCAAAGTGACCAGGCGTTCTGCACCCCCCATGCGCTGCGATCCTGGGCGCGTGCCTTTTTGCCCGCGGGTGGATGGAGTGGCCCCCTTCGCCATGTGCGCGTGCGGCAGAACGGACAGTTGCAGGCGCTGATTCCCTTCGCCAGGCAGCAGGTCGCTCGCTTCAGCATCAATTCGCTGGCGGGCTATTACTGGCCTTTCCGCAGTCTTTGCCTTTTAGCGCAACCTGGTGCGGGCATGGGCCTGGCGGACGCCGTGGGCCGTGCGCTAGCCAACACACCGCCAGGGGCGGTGCTGCGCTTTGGGCCCATTTCCGGGCGCGACGAGGTCATGCTCGCCATGTTGCGCCAACTAATGGCCGCTGGTTGGCGCCATCGAGCCAAGGCGACTGGAGCGGTGTTCCAGCTGGATCTGTCCTTGGGGTTGGACGCACTCAAGCAACGGTTCAGTGGTTCCTTGCTCAAGCACATCGAATATTCGCGCCGACGCCTGAGCAAGACGGTGGGCGAGGTGCGCTGCGAGCGCCACGTGCTGAGCGGTGAGGATCAGCCGCTGCTCGACATCCTGGCGGGCATCGAGTCGCGCTCCTGGTTGGGCAGGGACGGTGGCGATCTTAAGTTTGTCGGTCCGGCCAATCAGCTTTTTTGGACCCAGATGGGTCGCGAGCCCGACCCCCATGCACAGGCCGTGTGCTGGGTGCTGCACTGTGGCGACCAGCCGGTGGCGTTTTCGGCCCATCTGGAAACCGACACGGCACTCTACGTCCTGGCCAATTCCTACGACGAGCAATGGAAGAGCCACAGCCCCGGCTCTATCCTTACCTACGAGGTATTGCGCGATGCGATAGCCCGTCACAAGCGCTTGTTCGATTGGGGGCAGGGGGACTCTGGCTACAAGCAGCGCTGGGGTGCGCAGGAAGGGGCATTGCTGTACGACGTGATGATGTTCCGGCCTGGCCTGTTGGGTGACTTGCTGGCCTTGGCGGCCGACAAGGCCCTGCGCGACTGGGACGTGAGGCTGGACGCGCTGCCCTGAGTGGCTTGCGTCGACAGGATCTTGCTGGCTCTCCTTCGCTCGACTTGAACGCATGAATCAGAAACTGTCTTTTTTTCTCGGGCCGGGGGGCCTCACTGCCGCCTTGTTCTTCGGCGTCAAGTCGTTGACGGGGGCTGAGGTATTCCGCTTCGCCGCCAAGCCTTTGCAGTTGGGCGCCGTGTCCGCCTTGCCTGCCGACTGGCGCTATGTGCAGCTGCGTACTTCAGCCGATCTTGCTGCGTTGGGGCCGGGTTTTCGGGCGCAGCTGGGGAGGCAGTCGGGCGCCGGACCGGAACGGTTGTTTCAGCGCGGTGCCAGCCTGCATGCCCTGCTGTGTGGCGAGGCGGTGGTGGCTCAGCTCAATATCGAGAGCAGCCCGGTTTGCGAGGTGGACGACCCCAAGCTGGCTTTGCAACTGGCCGAAGGCGACGGCTTCCTCGGTTTTCTCTACACTTACCCGGAGTTCCGCCGCCGCCGCGCGGCGCAGCAGCTGATTGCTGCCACCGAGCAGAGCCTGCGTGAGCGGGGGCTGAAACGCCTGGTGACCCATGTGCGCGCCACCAATGTGCCGTCCATCGCAGCGTTCAAAAATCAGGACTTTCATTTCAACGCCATGGTGTTCAGCAAGACTTCAGGCGCCTTGCTGGGTGCGCTGGGCATGCGGCGCCTGGGTTTGCAGGCCTTGCCGGCGCGCCAAAGCGTGCATTGATCCTGCTGCCAACCGCCCGTTTCACGTTTTCCAAGGGTGGGCGGAGTGATCCGTCCGGTATTCATGGGGTGGCGCTTGGCTCAATCGCTGATCGATGCGTCGTCGGCTGACCTGGTGGTGCACCGGCGCATCCTTGCTGTGCAGCGTGCGCTGACTGATCATGGGCAGCAGGTTGACTGGCTTGTGCAGCCGCGTGATGGAGCCAAAAGTCGGCATCGTTTTATATGTTTCATATATCAGTCCATGCAGGCGCCAGTTGCCGATGGATATTTTGAGGTAATCAGGCGTCAAAGCGAGTTATAAAGAATATGTGGGTGAGCGGGCTTTATGTTGAGAATTGCCCATTGTTATGGCTACTGCCGAGCTAAATATCGAAGGAGCGGATGGATGGGTTCTCGACGTTTTGGTGGCGTATGTTGCCGCAATCAGACGGGTACTGCAGGCGGGCAGAATGGAGAGTAGCTTGATTAATGATGTTGGCGGCCCTGGTGCCGCCCCGCTGCGTGTGCGCTTCAAGTTCATGCTCGGGGAGTGGGTGTTCAGTGAATGGCGACAGGCCTTTTTGCCGCTGCAGCAACAGATGCCGACAGCTCAGCCTGGCTGGCCGGAGATTGAAAGCCTGTTGCCTGCGCACTTGCCGGCCGATGTGGCTGGGTACCAGCTCAGGCGCACGGCGGTGGACAGGTTTCCGCGCGGGGTCTCACGGCAGGGCGGTTGGCTTTGTTACAGCCCGCGCCAGGAATGCCTGTACTTCGTGAATCTGGCGGGTGATTTTGAGGCCTACCTTCAGCGTCGTTCACCCAAGAGCCGTCAGAACTTGAAACGCTCGGTGAAGCGTTTCATGGACAGTAATCCTGATGGCTTCGAGGTATTCACCACGCCGCAATCGATGATTGAGTTCCACCGCGAGGCCGTTTCCATTTCGAAGAGGACTTACCAGTCATTCATGCTGAATGCCGGTCTGCCGGATGGGGCGGAATATCTGCACCAGATGCAGGACAGGGCAGCGCGCGGCGAGGCAAGAGGGTACCTGCTTCGCGAGCAGGGAACCCCCGTCGCCTTCGCATGGTGCACCGCCAAGGGTGATGAAATCACGTATCAGATCATTGGGTACTTGTCTGAATATGCCGACAAATCACCGGGTACCGTGCTGCTGTACCAAATAATCCAGGATTTGTTTGCGCTGGGGCAGTATCGTTTGTTCGATTTTGGAACCGGCAGCGCTTTTTACAAGGAATCGTTCGCTACCGACAAGATCGATTTTGCCGACAGCTATCTTTTTCGCCCAGGCATCAAAAATAGCTGGAAGTTATGGTGGCTCTGGAAGACCGAGTGTTTTTCAAACCTGGTGGGCGAGGCGCTGAACCGGATGGGTCTGAAGAAAAAAATCCGTCTGTTGATGCGAAGAGGCGCCAGCAGAACGCATGGGTAGTTGGATGCAGTGCGGGTCTTTGGCCGCTGCGCCGTACAGCACGGCCGGGGATGCCCGTTTGCGCCAGCAAGAGTCGCAGGCCCTGCCGTGTGACAACTGCACCAGAATCCGAGTTCACTATAAAAATAGAAGCTTCTGGCGCTTTGTGGATAAGCGCTATCGGTCTATTTGACCATTGTTTTTGAGGCTTACACCAGCTTGCAAGCCGCACTGGTCATAATGCGCGCCATGCCAAACCGCTGGAAACCCAACGTCACCGTCGCGGCCGTCGTCGAGCGCGAGGGGCGTTTTCTGTTCGTCGAGGAAGACACGGCCGATGGCCTGCGGCTGAACAACCCCGCGGGCCATCTGGATCCGGGCGAATCGCCGATTGAGGCCTGCGTGCGCGAGGTGCT
>JAGOEY010000085.1:0-3353 GCA_017997515.1 Burkholderiaceae bacterium
TCACGCAGCAGCTCGGCACGCAGCGGCGGCGCGGGAGCCATCTCCTGCTCGGTATTCCCCAAAGCGTCGGCCTGTGGCACGGCTGCGGCGGGCAAGGATTCCATCAAACGCGGCAGTACACCGGTGGCAGTCCTGGGCAGCACTGTGCCGTCGGCACGGCGTAATGCGGTCCAGTCCTGCGGCACACCGGCAGCCGGTGCTGCGCTGCGGGCGGCAAGTGATTTTTCCTGCCGGGCGGGTGCGGGGGCCATGGCAGCAACCGGGGCCCGGGCCTGCTCCTCATTGACGGGGGGGGCTGCGGCGGGCGCGGCAGGGGCGGACGGCGCCGCTGGTGCGGGCGCTGCGTTGTCCCGGGGCGCGGCCGGGCGGCTGGCCAGGGACTCACGCTGCCTGGCTGCCGCAGCACGGTCGGCGGCTCGGTCTGCAGCGGGGTTCGATGAGGGTTCGGCAGGCGCCTTTTTTTCCTCTTTTTGCACGTTTTCCTGCACTGCCGGAACTGCGGGTTCCGCCGGTGCGGCGGGCGCTGTGGCCGACGGAATAGGCAGGTCGGTCTGCGCCGGTGGCACCGGCTCCTCGCGCCACAGCAGGGTGATAAACCCCGCCAGCAGCACAGTGGCCAGCGCCGCATTCCAGGGCATACGGCCCCCCATCCACCGGTTCCACACAGAACCCAGCGCGGCCCACCCGCCAAAACGCGCAGCCGGGTGGGGTGGGGGTACGGCGACAGCCTCATGGGCGGCACGCAGGATGGCGTCGCGCAGCGCGGAGGCAGGCTGGTTCGGCTCCAGTGTGTCGGGCGCATGCTCCAGAGCACGCGCCAGTCGGGCATCACGCAATGGGGCATGGTGGTCGGGAGTGGGATTCATATGCGGCCCTCCATCACGACCAAGTAAGCCTGCATACAGCCACGCAGTTTTTGCAGGGCGTACCGCAGGCGGCTTTTGGCAGTTTCGAACGGCAGCGCCAGGCGCTGGGCCAGGTCTTCCAGCGGTGCGCCTTCTTCATGGTGCAGCAGGAAGGCAGCGCGCTGGGCCACCGGCAGCGCTTCCAGGCAGGCCAGCAGCTGGCGGCCGGCCGCGCGCCAGAAGGTGATGTCTTCGCTGGAGGGATGCGCCAGGTCGAGCGTGGCCTGTAACCAGTCCATCGCGTCGCCCTCGTCGTCGGGCAGGTCCAGCGGGATCTCGCGGCCACTGACCCGCAGGCGGTCCATGGCGGCGTGGTGGGCGATGGTGTAGGCCCAGGTCTTCCAGCTGGCAGCCCGGTTGCCTTGCGCCTGGTACTGCGCCCGCACGGCAATGATGCGCATCCAGGTGTCCTGGAACACCTCGTCGGCCTGGGCCACCCAGCGCGGGCCCAGCAGGCGGCGCACAAACCGCAGCAGCCCGGCTTCGTGCCGGGCATACAGCCGGTCGAACGCGGCAGCATCACCCTGCGCATAGGCAAACATGAGCTGGTCGTCGGTCGGCTCCGGGTTGATGGGTTCGGGCATGGCGGGATTGTCACCCTAGAACCCGCGGTTGGATGCGCCCGGCAGTGCCGCGATCGGCGTGCCAGGCAAGGCGCGAGGAGGCAGCGGGCTCTTGCCCGCAAGGACGAGTAACGCCGCATGGCGCGCCGAGCGTGGTGCTGCCGGGTGCATAGCGCGCTCACCCCACAGGTGAACCTGATCGAAGCCAAAAAATGCGGTGTTCATAAGCACTTGTGAAGATAAACAAGCGGTCAACTGCGGGGTCTAGGGTCATGCTTGCACGGCCACCGGTGCTGCACGGGGTTAAACCGGGTGGAAAAAATATTTGCAGGCGTTTAACCCCATCGGGCTGGCTGCGCCGTGTAAGCCTTCACCACAACCTGGAGGTTTTTTATGCCCGTTCCGTCCACCCCTACCCCACGCCACTGGCTGCGCCGCCTCAGCGCAGCCACTGTGGTGCCTGCCTTGCTGGTTGCCTGCACGGCGCAGGCACTGTCGCCCATTGCGGTTCCACCGCCGTCGCCGCCAGCAGTGTGGCCAGAGCCGCAGGTTGACCTGCCCGCCACCACTCTGCAGCGTCCTTACGCACCGCTGCTCACCACGCCCAACTTCAAAGCCCCCGCCGCCAGCCACTGCGCCCGCCCGATCCAGACGCGTGAGATTCCCGGCCGCCCCGCGCAGAGCCAGAACGAGGCCCGCCTGGAGCGCGAAAGCCGGGCCGACTACGCCGCCAGCAGCAAAGAACGCTCCCTCAGCAAACGCGCAGAAAGTGCGCCTGCAGCCGCCGAGGCCCTGGCCGCTGCAGCACCTGCACCCATGGCACCAGCCCCTTCCTCACTGCCCCAACGCCAGCCAACGCCTCTGCAAAAACCCGGCCCCGTCACCGCGGGCATGGTGGACGACAACGCCGACTTCAGCGAATACCTGGCCTTCCGCGACCGCACCCCGGTGCAGCACCGCAGCCGCGACATCCGTGAGCGCCACCTGCTGGTGGTGCGTGACCCGCAGGGCCGCGGCGTGGCCGACGCGGAAGTACTGGTCCGCTCGGCCCAGGGCCACGCCATGTGGGCACGCACCGACACGCAGGGCCGCGCCTGGATTCACCCCAACGCGTTCGACCCGGCCCAGGCGCAGGTCTATGACGTGCTGGTGCGCAAAAGCGGCCAGCAGGCCCAGGGCTTTCTGCGGCGCGGCCAGAAGAGTGCAGTGGAGCTGAACCTGTCCGCCCCCGCTGCCCGTGGCCAGGCCCGGCTGGACCTGGTGTTCCTGATCGACGCCACCGGCTCGATGGCAGACGAGATCGACAAACTCAAGGCCACCCTGCAAAGCATCACCAGCGAAGTGGCCCAGCTGCCCAGCCGCCCCGACCTGTGCCTGGGCCTGGTGGCCTACCGCGACAAGGGGGACCAGTTTCTGCTGCGCAGCCACGACTTCACCAACGACATCAACGCCTTCCAGGGGGTGCTGAACGCCCTGCGCGCTGGTGGCGGGGGTGACTACCCTGAGGCCATGGGCGAGGCCCTGCATGAAACCGTGCACCAGCTGAACTGGCGTGGTGACGGCGCGACCCGCATGGTGGTGTTGCTGGCCGATGCGCCGCCCCACCTGGACTACGGCGGCCCGCAGTACGACGACGACATGCTGGCCGCTTTGGGCAAGGGCATCAAGATTTTCAGTGTGGGGGCCAGCGGACTGGACAAACAGGGCGAGTTCATCCAGCGCCAGATCGCCCAGTACACCGGTGGGCGCTTCGTCTTCCTGACCTACGAAGATGCTGCCCGCCCCGGCAGTGGCCCGGGCCGCGAGACGGTGCACGACGTGAACAACTATTCGGTGCAGACGCTGGACCGCCTGATCGTGCGGCTGGTGCGTGAAGAGCTGGCAC
>JAGOEY010000085.1:3453-7053 GCA_017997515.1 Burkholderiaceae bacterium
CGAATCCGCTATAATCTCGGGCTGTCGGTCGTATAGCTCAGTTGGTTAGAGCGCAGCATTCATAATGCTGATGTCGGTGGTTCAAGTCCACCTACGACCACCAAACACCTGAAACCCGCATGAACCCCCGTTCTTGCGGGTTTTCTTTTGGCGCAGTCTGCCCCGGCCAAAACCGCCCCGCCCAGGTCGGCTTTTGCCAGCAGGCTGGCACTTCTGGCGCATACTCGTGCGCTGCTCCACTACAGCCTCTGGATGAACACCATGACCCGCTGCACCAGCCACCACCCCGCCCCCTCCAACGCTACTTTTAAGATAGCTGCCTGCGCCCTGCTGACGGGTGCTGCAGTGCTTTTTAGCACCCAAACAAGCGCCCAGCAGGTGCGCGATTTCCCGGTCACCGCCTTGCGCGGCAAGCTGGTGGTGCAGGCACCGCCGCAGATCACGCTGGACGGCAAACCCGACCAGCTGTCGCCTGGCGCACGTATCCGCAACCCGCAGAACATGTTTGTGATGTCGGCCACCCTCACCGGCCAGCCGCTGGTGGTGAACTACACACGTGAGAGCAACGGCATGGTCCACGAGGTGTGGGTGCTGACGCCCCAAGAAGCGGCGATCAAACGGCCATCGGCTCCGGGTACGGGCTGGTTTTCGTTCCTCCAGTAAGCGGCAGCCCCGGCCACGTTGCGCACCGGGCCCAGCAGTGCCCTGCAGGGCGCACGCGGTAATTTATAAGAAAAATAGCCTTCCAGCGCCCGCCCTGCGTGCGCTACCAGCTATTTATTCAATAGCAAAAGAGATTTCCCCATGAGCAAAAAAGTCTTCATCAAAACCTTCGGCTGCCAGATGAACGAGTACGACTCGGACAAGATGGTGGACGTACTCCACGCCGCCCAGGGTTACGAGGCCACCACCAATGTGGACGAGGCCGACCTGATTTTGTTCAACACCTGCTCGGTGCGCGAGAAGGCGCAAGAGAAGGTGTTCTCCGACCTGGGCCGCATCAAACACCTGAAGAAAAAGGGCGTGCAGATTGGGGTCGGCGGCTGTGTTGCCAGCCAGGAGGGCGCTGACATCATCAAACGTGCGCCGTATGTGGACGTGGTGTTTGGCCCGCAGACGCTGCACCGCCTGCCCGAGATGCTGAACCAGCGTACACGGCTGGACCGGCCGCAGGTGGACATCAGCTTCCCCGAGATTGAAAAGTTCGACCACCTGCCGCCCGCGCGGGTGGAGGGCGCGTCGGCATTTGTGTCGATCATGGAAGGCTGCTCCAAATACTGCAGCTACTGCGTGGTGCCTTACACCCGGGGTGAAGAGGTGTCGCGGCCGTTCGACGACGTGCTGGTGGAAGTGGCCGGGCTGGCCGACCAGGGCGTGCGTGAAGTCACGCTGCTGGGCCAGAACGTGAACGCCTACCGGGGGCCGATGGGCGGCACGGCGGAAATTGCCGACTTTGCGCTGCTGCTGGAATATGTGGCCGAAATCCCCGGCATTGAACGCATCCGTTACACCACCAGCCACCCGAACGAATTCACGCCGCGCCTCATTGAGGCGTACGCCAGCATTCCCAAGCTGGTGAGCCACCTGCACCTGCCCGTGCAGCACGGAAGCGACCGTATTCTGATGGCGATGAAACGGGGCTACACCGCCATGGAATACAAAAGCACGGTGCGCAAGCTGCGCGCCATCCGCCCGCAGCTGGCGATGAGCAGTGACTTCATCGTGGGCTTCCCAGGCGAGACGGAAGAAGACTTCGGCAAGATGATGAAACTGATCGACGACATCGGTTTTGACAACAGCTTCAGCTTCATCTTCAGCCCGCGCCCCGGCACCCCCGCCGCCAACCTGCAGGACGACACCCCCCACGACGTGAAGCTGCGCCGCCTGCAGCAGTTGCAGGCCGTGATCGACGGCAACACCCGCCGTATTGGCACCGAGATGGTGGGCAGCGTGCAGCGCATCCTGGTGGAAGGCGCGTCGCGCAAGTCCAGCACCGACGTGCCGGAGCTGATGGGCCGCACCGAATGCAACCGTGTCATCAACTTCAGCGCCAGCCCGAGCGCGCTGCGGCTGGTGGGCCAGATGGCCAATGTGACGGTGACCGAAGCGCTGGGCTACTCGCTGCGTGGTGAAATTGCCCTGCGCGAAGAAGCGCAGCTCCAGCCCGCGTGACCGCAGGATGAGCACACCCCGGCCGCTGCGCGGCTCGTTCCAGCAATTGCTGCTGCTGGCCTTTGTGCTGATCGCCCTGCTGCTGGGCGGCATTGCGCTGCGCACGGTCTACACCTTCGACCAGCTGATGGCGCAAAGCAGCGGTTTTGCGCAGCGCGCGCTGCAGCTGAGTGCAGCGGCGCAGATGCTGGCCGAGCGCAACTCCGATCTGGAGCGGGCGGCGCGCCAGTCGCTGGTGCTGAACGACAGCCTGCTGCGCAAACGTTTTGACGACACCGCCACCGACGCGCGCCGGGTGCTGCACATCCTGGAGCCCGACGACATCACCCCCACGCTGGCCACCAGCTGGCGGCGGCAGCTGACCCACATCAGCACCCTGCTGGACGGCCCGTCCGACACCGCCCTGGAGCGCGAACGTGCAGTGGCGCAGGAGTTCCGTACCCTCGACGCCCTCAACGGCGAAATTGCCCAGGGCGTGCAACGCGCCATCACCGAGCGCAACCAGGCCCTGCAGGCACAGCTGGACGCCAGCCGGGGGCGGGCCATCCGGCTGGTGGTGGGCGCGGTGGCGCTGGCGCTGCTGATGGCCGTGGCCTTGGGTGTGTGGCTCGGCCGCCCCTTCAAGCGGCTGGAGCGTGCCATCGTCGGCCTGGGTGAAAACCGGCTGCACGACCCGATCCAGATCCGGGGCCCGGCCGACGTGCGGCGTGTGGGCCAGCGCCTGGAGTGGCTGCGCCTGCGGCTGACCGAGCTGGACGCCGACAAGGCCCGTTTTCTGCGCCACATCTCCCACGAACTCAAAACCCCGCTGGCCGCCATGCGTGAAGGTGTGGCCCTGCTGCAGGACGAGGTGGCCGGCCCGTTGACCGACAACCAGCGCGAGGTGACTGGCATCCTGCACCAGAACACCGTGGTGCTGCAAAACCAGATCGAGGCCTTGCTGCGCTTCAACGCTGCAGCGTTCGAGGCGCGCCAGCTCAAACGCGCCAAAACCGACCTGCGCCAGCTGCTCGACGCGCAGGTCGAGGCCCAACGCCTGCAGTGGCAGGCGCACAGCCTGCGCGTGCGCGTGGAAGGGGAGCCGGTCACGGCGCAGGTGGACGCCGACAAACTGGCCACGGCCGTGGCCAACCTGTTGTCCAACGCCATCCGTTTTTCACCCCCGGGCGGCACCATCCGGCTGCAGCTGGCGCAGGCCGGCCCGCTGGTGCACATCACCGTACACGACGAGGGCCCCGGTGTGGCTGAAGCCGACCGCGACCGTATCTTCGAGCCGTTTTACCGGGGGGCCGTCCAGCCCACCAACGCCGCCCGTGGCACGGGTATCGGCCTGTCCATCGTGCAGGAGTACATTGCAGCCCACGGTGGCCAACTGCTTCTGTTGCCACACCACCCCGGAGCCCATTTCCGGATCGAACTTCCCCATGC
>JAGOEY010000010.1:0-6176 GCA_017997515.1 Burkholderiaceae bacterium
TCTGGCCCAGCGTGCGGCGGTCGAAGTTAAAGATGGGTTTCTTGTTGAACGACGCAAACACCAGCAACAACAGCCCCGCAAAGATAAAGCGGTACCCGGCAAACACCAGCTTCGACGGAATGTCGCCTTGCGCGATGCCAAACAGGGCATAGCCATTTTTGATGGCCGGGTAGGCGCTGCCCCAGAGCAGGCAGCACAGGGATGCGATGAGGAAAACGACTTTGCGGTTGGTGAAAAAGGTGCTGCTGTTCAAGAGATCTCTCCGTGCGGGTGCACCTTGGTGGTGCAAACCCGCGCGAGTCTAAGGGATATGCCCGTTCGGTGCTGGTGGCGGTGTTTAGGTCGTTGCAGGCGCACGCACCTGCAGCATCGCCGCCAGTGTGGCCGCGTCACTCGACTGCTGGAACACCCGCAGGTCAAACTCCGGCAGGATCGCCAGCAGGTGGTCGAAAATGTCGGCCTGGATACGTTCGTATTCGGCCCAGCGGATGTCGTTGGTGAAGCAATAAATCTCCAGTGGCAGGCCGGTGGATTCAGGCTGCAACTGGCGCACCAGCAGCGTCATGTCCTGGTGGATGCCGGGGTGTTTGCGCAGGTAGCGGTCCACATAGGCGCGGAAGGTGCCCAGGTTGGTCACCCGGCGCGCGTTCACCGGCGCCAGCCCGCGTGCGGCCAGGTCGGCGTTCCAGGCGTCCAGCTCCTTCTGGGTGCGGTCCATGTAGTCGTCCAGCAGCACAAACGACTGCATGTGGGTGCATTCCTCTTCACCCAGAAAACGCACGCTGTGCTGGTCCAGGTACAACGACCGTTTGATACGGCGGCCACCGGCCTCACTCATGCCGCGCCAGTTCTTGAACGAGTCGCTGATGAGTTTTTTGGTCGGGATGGTGGTGATGGTCTTGTCCCAGTTCTGCACCTTCACCGTGTGCAGCGCAATGTCGATCACGTCGCCATCGGCGTTTTGCTGCGGCATCTCGATCCAGTCGCCCACCCGCACCATGTCGTTCGAGCTGATCTGCATACTCGCCACCAGCGACAGCAGCGTGTCCTGGAACACCAGCAGCAGCACCGCCATCATCGCGCCCAGGCCCGACAGCAGGATCAACGGCGAGCGGTCCATCAGCGTGGCCAGGATCAGCACTGCCGCCACTGCGTAGACGATGATTTTCAGCAGCTGCAGATACCCCTTGATCGGCTTGCTGTGGGCGTCGGGGCGGCGCTCGTACACCTGGTTGGCCAGGTCCAGCGACTTGCCAATGGCCAGCGCCAGCGTCAGGATGATGAACGCGCTGCAGACGTTGCGTACCACCAGCACCATCTCTTCAGGCAGGTGCGGCACCACCCCCACACCCAGCCACAGCACCAGCGCAGGTACGACATTGGCCAGCCGGGGAATCACCTTGAGCTGCGCGTCGGACTCGCGCACCATGTGGCTGGCCTGTATGGCGTGGCGCAGGCCGCGCAGCAGCACCCGTTTGGTCAGCCAGTTGGCCACCCAGGCCAGCAGCAGCAAGGCCCCGACCATGGTGATGTTGTAGGTCCATGGATAAGGCTCCAGGGTTTTCTGCAACGTATCCAGTGTTTCGTTCATGACGTCAAAAGTCCTTGTAGGTGGGCCCGCTGTCGCGCAGGAAACGGGGGATTTTCGCAGGCCCCGTACCATCACCGCTTGTAATAACCCCGCCCCCCATGACCGAAGCGCATATTTCCACCGCCACCATCACCCGGCTCGTCACCCTGCTGCAACTGGAACCCCTGGGCACCGACCATTTCCGGGGTGCCAGCGAAGACATCGGCACCAGCCGCGTGTTTGGCGGCCAGGTGCTGGGCCAGGCCCTGGTGGCCGCGTGCCGCACAGCCACCTCGCCCATCCACTCCCTGCACGCGTATTTTTTGCTGCCGGGCGACCACCACCAGCCCATCGACTACCTGGTCGAACGGGTGCGGGATGGCCGCAGCTTTGCCACCCGGCGCGTGGTGGCGCAGCAAAAAGGCCGCACCATCTTCACCATGATGGCCTCGTTCCATGCACCCGAGGCCGGCAGTTTCAGCCACCAGCGGCAGATGCCTGCCGTGCCCCCGCCCGAAGGCCTGCAGACCGAAACTGCGCTGCGCCAGGCCCAGGCCGACCAGCTGCCCGCAGGCTGGCGCGGCGAGAAGCTGCCACCCATCGAATACCGCATGGTGGACCCGGTCGATTTGCTGCACCCCGCCCCCCGCGCGGCCGACACCCAGCTCTGGCTGCGCGCCTGCGCCGCCGTGCCCAACGACCCGGTTCTGCACCGCGCCCTGCTGGCCTATGCGTCCGACCACGGCCTGTTGCGCGCCGCGCTGCTGCCGCATGGCCTGAGCTTCATGCAGCCCAAGTTGAGCGGGGCCAGCCTCGACCACGCCATGTGGTTTCACCGCGACTTCCACATCGACGACTGGCTGCTGTACAGCATCGACTCCCCCAGCGGTGGTGGTGCAAGGGCGCTGTGCCGGGGCGAGATCTACACGCGGGATGGCCAGCTGGCCGTGTCGGTGGCGCAAGAGGGCATGTTGCGGGTTATTTGACTCACCCCCAGGCTTCGCGGACTGCGTTCCGCTACTCCTACCCCCTTGCAGGGGGCAACACCTGCGGCCTGGCAGAGCCAGTTCCGCGGTGTTTGCTGGAAGGGATAGCGCCGTTGCAAGCATTGTGAAAAATAGAAATCCTTCGTGACGAATCCTTCTCTCCAGCCTCGCCTGACGCTGCAAACCCTCGGGCGCGGCGACGGCCTGCTGGGCCTGATGGCGTTTGCCCCGTCGGGTGCACGCGGCCCCAGCGTCACCGTGGCGCAGCTCGACTGGCCGACCGCCCCACCGTCGCCTGTGGAACAGGCCGCCGCCACACACACCCTGCGCGCCATCGGCCTGCATCCGATACCCCCGGACGCCTGGCAGTGGCGTAGCGCAGACATGGCCCCGCCCGGCGGCCCGTTCTGGACGCTGGCGCAGGAAGACCACTTTGGCGACTTCTGGGCCGACCAGATTCCGCTGCTGCAGGCTCAGGGCTGGGCGGTGCTGGTGCGGCCCGGTTTTGCACACCACAGTGTGCCGGTGCAGGCATGGAAAATCGTGGTCAGCCCCGACACCGGCGAGGTGCTGGGCCAGCAGGTCGCGGGGCCGTTGCTGCCGTCACCGCCCGCCTTGTCAGGTGGCACCGGTCTGGGCCTGGCGCGGCGGGAGGGCTCCTGGCTGCTGACGCTGGGCGTGGAGGTGGACGGTGAGCTGCTCGACCTGGCCCCGATGCTGGCCACCCTGCTCAAACGCGAGCCGCGCTGGCTGCGGGCCGATGCAGTGGCCGCAATTGACGATGAAGAGCTGATCTCGCTGCGTGCACCGGGTGGCCGCCGCATCGACGCACCCGCTGCGCCACTCAAAGCCATCGTTGTGTCCATGCTCGACCTGCTGACCCAGCCACGGCGAAAAGACGGTAAGGACGGCCCGTTCCAGCTCGCCCCGTGGGAAGCCTTCCGGCTCGAAGCCCTGCGCCAGAGTCTGTACGAAAGCCACACCGCGCTGGCCGCCCGCGCCGGGGCCCACGGCGCGTGGCAGCTGCAGGGCGAAGAAGGTTTGCATATATTGGCCCGGCGGCTGCGGGGCAGTGTGCCCGCCCCCGTGGCCGCACCTGCAGGTTTGCAGATCACGCTGCGCCCGTACCAGCTGGAGGGCCTGGCCTGGCTGCAGTACCTGCGCGAACAGCAGCTCGCCGGCATCCTGGCCGACGACATGGGCCTGGGCAAAACAGCGCAGACCCTGGCGCACCTGCTGGTGGAGAAAGAAGCCGGGCGGCTGGACGTGCCCGCGCTGGTGGTGGTGCCGACCTCGCTGCTGTTCAACTGGCAGGCCGAGGCGCAGCGTATGGCCCCGGGCCTGCACGTGCTGGCCTTACACGGCCCGAACCGTGCCGACCACTTCGCGGCGATGCCGCAGGCCGACCTGGTGCTGACGACCTTTGCGCTGCTGTGGCGCGACATCCGTGCGCTGGCCGCGCAGCCGTTCCATGTGCTGGTGCTGGACGAAGCGCAGAGTGTGAAAAACGCCGCCGGCCGTGCGGCCCGCGCCGTGCGCCGCCTGCGCGCCCGGCACCGCCTGGCGCTGACCGGCACACCGCTGGAGAACCACCTGGGTGAGTTGTGGGCGCAGTTCGACTTTCTGATGCCCGGGTTTCTGGGTGATGTGCGCAGCTTCCAGCGCCACTGGCGCAAACCGATCGAGGTGAACGGCGAAACCCTGCGCGCCGAGGCGCTGGCCCGGCGCGTGCGCCCGTTTATCCTGCGCCGCCGCAAGGAAGACGTGGCGACCGAGTTGCCACCCGTCACCGAAGTTATCCGCCGTGTGCCCCTGGCAGGCCAACAGCGCACGCTGTACGAAAGTGTGCGGGTGAGCGCCGACCACCTGGTGCGCCGTGTGCTGGTCAAAAACGGCCTGGCGCGTTCGCAGATCAGTGTGTTGGGCGCGCTGCTGAAGCTGCGCCAGGTCTGTTGTGACCCGTACCTGGTGAAAGGGCTGAACACCCCCGCCACCATGGAGCGCGCCAAACTTGCGCTGTTGTGCGAGATGCTGCCCGCGCTGGTGGCCAGCGGGCACCGGGTGCTGGTGTTTTCGCAGTTCACCGAAATGCTGGGCCTGATTGGCCCGGCGCTGCAGCGGCTGGGGGTGCCGCACCTCGCACTCACCGGCCAGACCCCACCCGCGCAGCGCGGCGACGTGGTGGCGCGCTTCCAGGCGCGGGAGGTGCCGGTGCTGCTGGCCAGCCTCAAGGCCGGTGGGCTGGGGCTGAACCTGACCGCCGCCGACACCGTGATCCACGTCGACCCGTGGTGGAACCCCGCCGCCGAGCAGCAGGCCACGGCCCGCGCCCACCGCATCGGCCAGACCCAGCCGGTGTTTGTCTACAAACTCGTCATCGAAGGCAGCATCGAGGAGCGGATGCTGGAGCTGCAGGCGCGTAAGTTGGCGCTGGCGCAAGGCGTGCTGGGCGAGGACACGCTGGGCACGGTGAAGTTCAGCGAAGCCGATCTGGCGGATCTGCTGGCTCCGCTGGCGGTGGCGGAGTAAAAAGGCTGATTTTAAGCATCAAATAGGCCTCTTGCGCCCGTCTGTAGTGCGCAGTATGCTATGTATTTGGTAGCAATCTTTTCATGCTGCCTGCAACTGCTCCAACCCGTTGCCCAGCACCACCAGGCCCAGCAACAGCAGCACGGTGGCCATGGTGGTGGCGTTGTTTTGAACGATCCAGGCCTTGGTCTGGGCCAGCGGCGCTGCCGCACGGTCACCCAGCACCAGGTACAGCACAGCAGGTGCGGCAACCCCCAGGCTGGCAATGGCCGTGAATACGATCAGCGCAATCCACTGCCCAAGCGGCCCGGGGCTGGCCGCCAGAATGGACAACGCGCCGGCAACCACCAACAGCAGGTTTTTCGGGTTGACCGTGGTGAGTGCCAGGCCCAGCCCGCCCGCCTTGGGCACACTCAGCGTGTCCAGCATGTCCATCCACGTGGGCTGCGGCGCAACGGCACCGTTGCGTGGTCGGCTGCGCCACTGCCGCGCCGCCAGCGCCAGCAGCAGCCCACCAATGGCAATCCGGGCCCATGCCAGCCAGCCGGGTGTGGCTTGGGCGTCACGGCTGCTGCCGTCGGCCAGCAGCAGCACCAGGCTGCCCACCAGGGTGATACCTGCCATCCAGCCCAGCAAAAACGCCAGCACCGCCGTTTTGTGCGGCCGCGTCAGCAGTGCCAGCGTGACCGCCACCAACGGAATCGACGAAAAAATGATGCCCACGGCGATGGGCGCAGACTGGGCAATGGCGGCAAACACGGCTAGGTTTCCTTTGCCCCAGGGCAAGGGGCTGGGCCGATTCTACGGAGGCATGCGCCTTGTGAGGGTGTTTACAGCGGCCGCCGCCGCGCAAACCGCACCACACTTACCCCGGCCCGCGCCTGCCGTGTGGACGGCATCACCAGCACACAGTCGTCGTACGGCGTGGTGACCGGTTCACCGTCGTTGTCGCCAATCACGGTGCCTGCCTTGGCGATCACTTCCAGGCCCTGGAATGCCTCGGTAAACCGGAACTGCGCGCTGCGTGCCACCACGGGCCCGGTCACGTCCAGTGCCCATTGCTGTTGCGCGTCGGCCTGCCGCCAGCCGGG
>JAGOEY010000010.1:6276-21644 GCA_017997515.1 Burkholderiaceae bacterium
GCGAAGTCAACAATCTTCTGGTACTTGGCCGTTTCGTCCACCAGAAACTTCTGGATGTCCACGGGTGTGGTCGGCACGGTGGAGCTGGCGGCTTCCATCTTCTTGCGGAACTCGGGTGACTGCAGCGTGTCGGCCAGCGCCTTCTTCAGGCGGGCCACCACTGGCTCGGGCATCTTGGCCGGGCCCATCAGCACAAACCAGGTGCTTATGTCGATGCCCTTGAGCGCGGGGTGTTCGGCCAGCGCAGGAATGTCGGGCGTCACGGCCGAACGTTTGGCCTCGGTAGTGCCCAGGGCCACTACCTTGCCGCTGCGGATGTGCGGCAGCCCGCTGGACAGCACAAACACGCCGTACTCCAGGTTGCCGCCCAGCAGGTCGTTGGCCAACGGTGCCACGCCGCGGTAAGGGATGTGGGTGAGGAACACACCGGCCTGTTCCTTCACCATTTCGCCCGCCAGGTGCAGCGATGTGCCCACGCCCGAACTGCCGTAGCTGAACTTGCCCGGGTTGGCCTTGGTGCGCTGCAGGAATTCGCCAATGGTCTTGACACCGGTGTTGGTGGACGCCACCAGCACCAGCGGCTGCGATGCAATCATGCCAATGGGTGTGAAGTCGGTGAGTTTGTATTTGACCGCGCTGGTCACCAGCCGGTTGATGGCGACTTCGTTGTTGGCTCCCACCAGCAGGGTGTAGCCGTCCGGCGCGGCGTTGGCCACTTTCTGCGCGCCAATCGCGCCACCGGCACCACCGATGTTCTCGATCACCACCGGCACACCCATACGGGCCGACAGCTCCTGACCAAAGTTGCGCCCGGTCAGGTCGGTGCTGCCACCGGGTGGATAGGCCACCACGATGGTGATGGGTTTGTTGGGGTAGGTATCACCCTGGGCGCTGGCCGGGTGGCTGGCGAGCAGGGCCAGGCTGCACACACCCAGGGCGAGCTGCGCCAGGTGGGCGCGGCGGAGGATTGGTTTTTTTGGCATCGTGGGCTTTCGTTGGGGTAACCCATTCTGAACACGATGGCATGCGGCTGTTGTGCTGAATCGGCAATATCCTGTGCCGTTTGATGCCATTTCTGCTGTGTGTCCAGGGTTAACCCGTGACAGCTTTCCACACCGCTTCACCCAGGCTGCCCATACGGCGTTTGGGGCGGTACAGGCGCACGTCAAATTTCACTTCCATGGCCTTGTCGCCTGCGCGTGCGAGCTGGCCCGAAGCACAGTCGCGGTGCACCATCGACCAGGGCAGCCAGGCTACCCCGAGGCCCTTGCGCACATATTCGTACTGTGCGTCGGCAGAGTCACACTCCACCAGCCGCTGCAGCTGGGGCGCACGCGGGTTGTGCGCCAGGTGGTCGTCCACCAGCCGGCCCATGGCCAGGGTGGGGGCATAGGCCAAATACGGCGTGGGTTGCGGCGACGAAAACAGGTGAATGGCCTCGCCCCGGGCATCCGCGCGGGACACGGGCACCAGGCGGTCGGTGGCCACGGTGACATGGGTAAAGCGCCGCGCGTCCAGCCGCAAGGCCAGCGCGGTGTGGTGGTACAGCAGGGCAAAGTCGGCCTCGTCCTGCTCCAGCATACGCACCACGTCGGCCAGGCTGCGGGTCACGATACACATCTCGGCACCTTGCAGCACGGGCTGCAGGCGCACCAGCCAGTCGGCCACCAGCATCCGCGCCAGCGTGCGGCCGGTGGCCAGGCGGATGGTCTGCGCCTGGCGGTTGGCGGCGCTGTGCATTTCGCCGCGTGCGTCACCCAGGCTGCGCACCATCTGCGACGAGGCTTCGAGAAAGGTTTCACCAGCAGGTGTCGGCCGCACCGGGCTGCCACCCCGCTCCACCAGCGGTGTGCCGGCCCAGGCCTCCAGCGCCCGGATGCGCCGCCCGAATGCGGGGTGGGTCACATGGCGCAGCTCGGCCGCGCGGCTGAAGCTGCGGGTCTGCGCCAGGGTGATGAAGTCTTCGAGCCACTTGATGTGCATGGTGCTGGGCTCCGGTGGCGCAGGGTTTACAGAATCCGCTTCAGGTAGGTTCCGGTGTGGCTGGCGGGGTTGGCCGCAATGTCCTCCGGTGTGCCCACGCCCACCACGGTGCCGCCGCCCGAGCCGCCTTCGGGCCCCATGTCGATGAGCCAGTCGGCGGTTTTGATGACGTCGAGGTTGTGCTCGATGATGACGATGGTGTTGCCCGCGTCACGCAGCTGGTGCAGCACCTTGAGCAGCAGGTCGATGTCGGCAAAGTGCAGCCCGGTGGTGGGCTCGTCCAGGATGTACAGCGTGCGGCCGGTGTCGCGTTTGCTCAGCTCCAACGCCAGCTTTACGCGCTGTGCTTCGCCGCCCGAGAGTGTGGTGGCCGACTGGCCGAGTTTGATGTAACTCAGACCCACATCCAGGAGGGTATGCAGCTTGCGGGCAATGGTGGGCACGGCCTGCAGGAACGCGTAGGCCACCTCCACCGTCATGTCCAGAATCTCTGCGATGTTCTTGCCCTTGTAGAGCACCTCCAGCGTTTCGCGGTTGTAGCGCTGGCCTTTGCACACATCACAGGGCACATACACGTCGGGCAGGAAGTGCATCTCCACTTTCACCATACCGTCGCCCTGGCAGGCCTCGCAGCGGCCACCGGCCACGTTGAAGCTGAAGCGGCCCGGGCCGTAACCGCGTTCACGTGCCACGGGCACTTCGGCCATCAGCTCGCGGATGGGGGTGAACAGGCCGGTGTAGGTCGCGGGGTTGGAGCGCGGGGTACGCCCGATGGGCGACTGGTCGACGTTGATGACCTTGTCGAAATGTTCGATGCCTTCGATCGCTTCGTGGGCTGCGGGCTCGTCGTGGGCGCGGTACAAGGTGCGGGCCACGGCGGCGTACAGCGTGTCGTTCACCAATGTGCTTTTGCCCGAGCCCGACACACCCGTCACACAGGTCAGCAGGCCGACTGGGAAAGCCACACTTACGTTTTGGAGGTTGTTGCCGGTGGCCCCGATGACACGGATTTCCTGCAGGTCACCCAGCGTGGCGATGTGCGCCGCCTCGCGCGCCGCGCGGCGTTCTGCGGCGGGGCTGGGGGCAAAACGCGAGGCTTTGGGCGCCACCGCCGCAGCACGTTGCACCACGGGCAACCACGGTGTGCGGCGCTTCGGCACGGCAATGGTGCGTGTGCCTGCAAGGTACTGGCCGGTGAGGGAGTCGGGGTTGGCCTGCACCTGCGCAAATGTGCCCTGTGCCATCACGCGGCCACCATGCACCCCGGCACCCGGCCCCATGTCGATCACATGGTCGGCGGCGCGGATCATGTCTTCGTCGTGCTCCACCACCAGCACACTGTTGCCAATGTCGCGCAGGTGGCGCAGCGTGTCGATCAGGCGGTCGTTGTCGCGCTGGTGCAGGCCGATGCTGGGCTCGTCCAGCACATACATCACCCCGGTCAGGCCGGAGCCAATTTGCGACGCCAGGCGGATGCGCTGGGCCTCACCACCCGACAAGGTTTCGGCACTGCGGTCCAGGCTCAGGTAGTTCAGTCCGACGTCGTTCAGGAACTTCAGGCGCAGGCCGATTTCGCGCACGATACGGGCCGCAATTTCGCCTTTGGCGCCGTGCATCTGCAGGCTGTCGAAATAGGCCAGGCTCTCGCGTAATGTGCTGTGGCTGATCTCGAAGATGGCGCGGCTTTGGTCACCCTCACCCACCTTCACATGCCGCGCTTCCAGCCGCAGGCGTGAGCCGCCGCAGTCGCTGCACGGTTGTGTGCTGCGGTACCGCGCCAGCTCTTCGCGCACTGCGGTGGAGTCCGTCTCACGGTAACGCCGCTGCATGTTCGGGATGATGCCTTCGAACGGGTGTTTCTTGCTGAGCTTCTTGCCCTGGGATGCACCCGAGTCCATCACATACTGGAACTTGATGTCCTCGTCGCCCGAGCCATACAGCACCGCCTGTTGCACGGCCGCAGGCAGTGCATCAAATGGGGCGTCCACATCGAACTTGTAGTATGCGGCCAGGCCTTCGATCAGCGCAAAGTAGTACCCATTGCGGCGGTCCCAGCTTTTGATCGCACCACTGGCCAGGCTGAGTGACGGAAACGCCACCACGCGGGTCGGGTCAAACATTTCGGTCACACCCAGGCCGTCACAGCTGGGGCAGGCCCCGGCGGGGGAGTTGAACGAAAACAGGCGCGGCTCCAGCTCGCTGAGCGAGTAGCTGCACACCGGGCAGGCAAACCGCGCGTTGAACAGGTGCTCGACCCCGGTGTCCATCTCCAGCGCCAGCACACGCCCGCCGCCGTCCACACCCGCAGCCGCGCCCAGGCGCAACGCGGCTTCAAAACTCTCGGCCAGGCGCTGGCGCACCTGGGCGTAGGCTTCGGCGTCGCTGGCCGGGCGCACTTTCACGCGGTCAATCACCACGTCGATGTTGTGTTTCTCGGTCTTCTTGAGGGTTGGCAGGTCTTCGAATTCGTAGGTCGCCCCATCCACGCGGAAGCGCACATAACCCTGCGCCTGCATCTGCGCAAACACCTCGGCAAATTCGCCCTTGCGCTCCCGCGCCACCGGGCACAGCACCATCAGGCGAGTGTCGGCGGGCAGCGCCAGCACCGCGTCCACCATCTGCGACACGGTTTGCGACTGCAGCGGCAGGCCGTGGTACGGGCAGTACGGTGTGCCCGCGCGCGCAAACAGCAGGCGCAGGTAGTCGTGGATCTCGGTCACCGTGCCCACGGTGGAGCGCGGGTTGTGGCTGGTGGCCTTTTGCTCGATGCTGATGGCGGGCGACAGGCCCTCGATCATGTCCACATCGGGTTTGTCCATCAGCTGCAAAAACTGCCGCGCATAGGCCGACAGGCTCTCCACATACCGGCGTTGCCCCTCGGCATACAACGTGTCAAACGCCAGGCTCGACTTGCCCGAACCCGACAGCCCTGTGATCACCACCAACTGGTTGCGCGGAATGTCGAGGTCGATGTTCTTGAGGTTGTGCGTGCGTGCACCGCGGATGCTGATCTGCTGGCGCAGCGCCTGGCCCAGGTAGGCGCCTTCTTTCTGCGCCAGGGACGCGTCCTCATCCATCGCCAGGCGGGCGCGGTCACTGGCAGGGGGCGGGAGAGGATGGTTCACGGTGGGGCGCAGGGGGCAAAACTGACCATGATAGAGAAAGAAGGTCTTCTTCGCCGGTTCTAACAACCAATTGGCGGACAATCACCACTTCTGTCCTCGTTTTGAGTGGTGTGCAGCGTGCCGGACCTTTCCGCTTCCCCTTCTTCTTCCTCTCCCCCCGAACCGTCTTCTCCTGCAGCCCCAGAGGGCCGCAGTGCCACTGCCATGACGCCTCTGGAGCGCCGCGCCAGCCTCTCGCTGGCGGGCATCTTCGCGCTGCGTATGTTGGGCCTGTTCCTGGTGCTGCCGGTGTTTGCGCTGGAGGCGCGCAAATACCCCGGCGGGGACGACCCGGCCATGGTCGGGCTGGCGATGGGTATTTATGGCCTGACGCAGGCCTTTTTGCAGATTCCTTTTGGTATCGCTTCCGACCGGCTGGGCCGCAAACGGGTCATCGTGGCCGGTTTGCTGGTGTTTGCCGCGGGCAGCCTGGTGGCTGCGATGGCCGACAGCCTGGGGGGACTGCTGATCGGCCGCGCGTTGCAAGGTGCCGGGGCTGTGTCTGCGGCGGTCACCGCCTTGCTGGCCGACCAGACCCGCGACGGTGTGCGTACCAAGGCCATGGCGCTGGTGGGCGGCAGCATCGGGCTGATGTTTGCGCTGGCACTGGTGCTGGCTCCCATGCTGGCCGCGCACATCGGTTTGTCGGGCCTGTTTGGTCTGACCTGCGCGCTGGCCTTGGCGGGTATTGCCGTGGTGCTGTGGGTGGTGCCACCCGAGCCTGTGCGCCATGCCATTGCGCCGCAGGGTCGTTTGGCGGGTATGGCCGAGGTGTGGGCCCAGCCCGACCTGCGGCGTCTGAACCTGGGGGTGTTTGTGCTGCACACCGTCCAAATGGCCATGTGGGTGGCTGTGCCCGCCATGCTGGTGCAGGCGGGCAGCCCTAAGCAGGAGCACTGGCACATCTACCTGCCGGCGGTGGTGTTGTCCTTCATCGTGATGGGCGGGTTGTTTGCCATGGAGCGTGCAGGCCGCTTGCGCGCCGCCTTGCTGGGTGCCATTGCCTTGGTGCTGGTGGTGCAGCTGGGCCTGGGCGCAGTGGCTGCCAGTGGTGCCGTACCCGTGTTGTGGGTGATGGGCGGACTGCTTTTTATCTTCTTTTGTGGCTTCAACACGCTGGAGGCCAGCCAGCCCAGCCTGGTGTCGCGTATGGCGCAAGCACCGGTGCGGGGCGCAGCGCTGGGGGCCTACAACACCCTGCAGTCGCTGGGTCTGTTTGCAGGTGGTGCGCTGGGTGGGGCCCTGGTGCAGTGGGCCGGTGCCCCGGTGCTGTTCGGGGTGACTTCCGCCCTGTGTGTGGTGTGGCTGCTGGTCAGTTGGCCGCTGCAACCGGTGCCGCGGCAGGCAGGCGGCGGAGGGCATTAACCTGCTGGGCACCGCCGCCCGGATGGGGCACAATCGCCGCTCGGCGTCCCTGTGCGTCCCCCACCTATTCTGACTCCCCCATCTACAGGCTCTTAACCATGGCATCCGTCAACAAAGTCATCATCGTCGGCAACCTCGGCCGCGACCCTGAATCCCGCACCTTCCCCAGCGGCGACCAGGTGTGTAACGTCACCATCGCCACCACCGACAAGTGGAAGGACAAACAGTCCGGCGAAATGCGCGAAGCCACCGAATGGCACCGCGTCACCTTCAACGGCCGTCTGGCTGAAATTGCGGCCCAGTACCTGCGCAAAGGCTCGCAGGTCTACGTTGAAGGCAGCCTGCGCACCCGCAAGTGGACCGACCAGGCCGGTGTTGAAAAATACAGCACCGACATCCGCGCCGACAGCATGCAGATGCTGGGTAGCCGCCAAGGCATGGGTGGCCCGCAAGGGGGTGGTGACGACGGTTACGACCAGGGTGGCCAAGGCGGTTACGACAACGCGCCCCGCCGTGCGCCCGCACCCGCCCCGGCCTATGCCCCACGCCCACCGGCTGCCGCACCACGCCAGCCCCAGGCACCCGCCCAGGCCCCCCGCGCGTCCAGCGGGTTTGACGACATGGACGACGACATTCCGTTCTGACCTGCCGCCCTCCGCGCAGCTGAACCCAGGCCCGTGGCGGTAACGCCCCGGGCCTTTTTGCTGCTCCATTAGTTTGCTATTTAAAACATAGCTGTAAGCGCCCTATTGGCGGGCGCAGAAGGCTGTTTTGCTCTGTTTTTTGGCATCCAGGCCCTGGGTTGGCGTCTGTGGTGGTGGGGAGGCCAGCGGGGCCGACCCCATGCCGCCGATTAGAATCCGTCAATGCAAATAGTTCCTGTTTGCTCTGCGGGCCGTGTGTTGCAACCACCGCACAACCGCCTTGGGGCTCCGTATTTCCATGCCATTTGATCTTTCGCCGTGTGCGCCCGCCGCACCACAGGCCCTGAACCGGTAACCGTACCTTGTCCTTGGTGAACACCGGGCAGGCCCACGCCGCCCCCGAACACACTCTGCCCTGCCCGCCTGCACGCCGCGCGCGGGCCTTTTCAGGGGTTGCCGCGGCCGCGGTGGCGGTGTCGCTGCTGTCTTTGCTGCCGCTGGGCTTCATCCTCTGGGTGGGGTACCAGACGGGCTGGCAGGCGGCTGCCGCCATGATCTTCCGCCCGCGTGTGGGCGAGTTGCTGGTCAACACCGCCTGGCTGGTGCTGCTGGTGGTGCCTCTGTCCACCGTGCTGGCCACAGCGCTGGCCTGGCTCACCGAGCGCAGCGACCTACCCGGTGCGCGCTGGTGGTCGTGGCTGGCGGTGGCCCCGCTGGCGGTGCCCGCGTTTGTGCACAGTTATGGCTGGATCAGCCTGTTTCCCGGCTTTTATGGGCTGCGTGCGGCGGTGGTGGTGTCTGTGCTGGCCTACTTTCCGTTCCTGTACCTGCCCATCTCGGCGGCCTTGCGGCGGCTGGACCCGGCCATCGAAGACACGGCCGCGTCGCTGGGCCTGGGCCCGTGGCAGGTGTTTCGCCGCGTGGTGCTGCCGCAGCTGCGCCTGCCGGTGTGGGGCGGTGCCTTGCTGGTGGGGCTGCACCTGCTGGCCGAATACGGGCTGTTCGTGATGATCCGCTTCGACACCTTCACCACCGCCATCGTGGACCAGTTCCAGTCCAGCTACAGCGGCCCGGCGGCCAACATGCTCGCGGGTGTGCTGGTGGTGTGCTGTTTTGCCTTGCTGGGGCTGGAGGCGGGCACCCGTGGCGACGAGCGGTATGCACGGGTGGGCACGGGTGCGGCGCGGCTGACCGTGCGCCGTGCGCTGGGCCGCTGGACGCTGCCGTGCCTGGCGCTGCCCGCGGGTATTGCGCTGCTGTCGCTGGGGGTGCCGCTGGTCACGCTGGGGCGCTGGCTGGTGGCGGGTGGGGCGGAGGTGTGGCCCCTGCGTTACATCGGCCCCGCCATCTGGCAGACCGTGGCGCTGGCGCTGGCGGGCGCAGTGCTGACCACACTGTGTGCGCTGCCCATGGCCTGGCTGTCGATTCGCCGCCCCGGGCCGCTGCAGCGCCTGCTCGAGGCCTGCAACTACCTGGTGGGGGCGCTGCCCGGGGTGGTGATTGCGCTGGCGCTGGTCACCGTCACCGTGCGGGTGGCGCTGCCGCTGTACCAGACCGTGGTGACCGTGCTGGCCGCCTATGTGCTGATGTTTTTGCCGCGTGCGCTGGTCAGCCTGCGTGCGGGGATTGCCCAGGCCCCGGTGGAGCTGGAGTACGCAGCACGCAGCCTCGGGCTGTCGCCGCTGCGCGCCGTCTGGCGTGTCACGCTGCGCCTGGCCGCGCCGGGTGCCGCCGCCGGAGTGGCCATGGTGTCGCTGGGCATCGCCAATGAACTCACCGCCACCCTGCTGCTGGCCCCCAACGGCACGCGCACCCTGGCCACTGCCTTCTGGGCCTACAGCAGCGAGATCGACTACGCAGGCGCTGCACCGTATGCGCTGCTGATGGTGCTGCTGTCGCTGCCGATGACCTGGCTGCTCTATATCCAATCTAAAAAGACCGCTGGAAGGTAATTTGCTCACCCCCAGGCTTCGCTTGCGCTCTCGCCAACCCCCTTGCAGGGGGCGACACCAGCGGCCTGGCAAAGCCAGTTCCGCGGTGTCTGCTGGTAGTGCCGGACGGCGTGTGGCAAAGGCTCAGCAGTTGCGAAATTTATTTCACGTCAAGTCACGATGAACCTCCTCACCATCAGCGCTGTGCGCAAATCCTACGGTGCCGTCACCGTGCTCGGCGGCATCAATCTGCATGTGGCGGCGGGCAGCCGCACGGCCATCGTGGGCCCGTCGGGCTCGGGCAAAACCACCTTGCTGCGCATCATTGCCGGGTTTGAAGTGCCCGACGCCGGCACCGTCACCCTGGGCGACAAACGTATGGCCAATGGCCCCGACGCGGTGCCCGCCCACCAGCGTGGTATCGGGTTTGTGCCGCAGGACGGAGCGTTGTTCCCGCACCTGAGCGTGGCCGACAACGTGGGTTTTGGCCTCGCGCGCAACCTGCCCGGGCGGGTCGAGCGGATTGCCGAGTTGATGGACATGGTGTCGCTCGACACGGCCATGCTGACGCGCCGCCCGCATGAGCTGTCGGGCGGCCAGCAGCAGCGGGTGGCGCTGGCGCGTGCGCTGGCCCAACGGCCCCGGCTGATGCTGCTGGACGAGCCGTTTTCTGCCCTCGACACCGGCCTGCGCGCCGCCACCCGCAAGGCCGTGGCGCAGCTGCTGGCCAGTGCGGGTATCACCACCATCCTGGTCACCCACGACCAGAGCGAGGCGCTGTCTTTCGCCGACCAGGTGGCCGTGATGCGTGCCGGGCAGCTGGTGCAGGTGGGTGCACCGGTGGACGTGTACCTGCGCCCGCACGACCCGGCCACCGCCAGTTTTCTGGGCGACACCATCGTGCTGCCCGCGCAATTGGCAGACGGCTGGGCCGACTGCGCGCTGGGCCGTATCGCCGTGAACCAGCCCGCGCGCAGTGGTGCCGCGCAGATCATGCTGCGGCCCGAACAGCTGCAGCTGGCCGAGGTACTGGCGCCGAGTGTGGACAGCGCGGCCTGTGTGGGTGAGGTCACCGACATCGACTTTGGTGGCCCGGTGTGTGTGGTGTCGGTGCGGCTGCAGGGCGCGGCGGCATCCGATGCGCCGCTGCAGGTACGCAGCCCAGGCATCCATGTGCCGCCGGTGGGGGCCACGGTGGCGATCACCGTGGTGGGGGCTGCACACGTGTTCAGTGCCTGATTTGCTCCTGATTCAGGAGCTATATGCGACCGTCAGATGGGCGCTAGAGCCTGATTTTGTTCATGACTAGAGGCTGGCGTGCCGTCCCCACGCACCAGCCCGTTGTGCAGCAGGTGGCCCAGCCAGCGGCCCAGGGTGGCCGTGTCGGGTAGCTCTCCGCGGGCCTCTAACGCGGCGCAGCTGTCTTCCACCGAGGCTCCGGCGTGGAGTGTCTGCACAAAGGCTGCCTGCTGCGGTTCCAGCGTCTCGAAGTGGGGCTGGAAACCTTTACGCCAGACCAGCAGGGTGGCCGGTGTGGCCAGCGCCACGGCTTCGGGCACCTCGGCGTCGGCATCCATGGCGCTCCACAGGCTGGCGACGTTGGTGAACACCGTGCGCAGCAGGGCGCTGGGGTGCAGCACGTTTTCTCTGGTCAGCCAGCCGCCGTCATCCGGGGCCAGCACCGGCACATCGGCACCATCAAACCGGGTGCGCAGGTCCCAGTCCAGGCGGGCCAGCTCGTACAGCTCGGGGTTGCCGGTGTACTGCGCGTGCAGGTTTTCCACCAGGCCTTCGCCATACCGGTTCAGGCTGCGTGTCTGGGGCGGGTGGGCCACGGCGTAGGCGCGCGCATGGGCCTCGAAGCTGTCGGAGCCCATGTACAGGCAGGTCTTGGCGTAGGTGTCGGCCAGTACCTCGGCCAGCCGGGCGCGGTAGGCGTGGTGGTAGATGCCGAAGCGGCCGGTGACCAGCGCGTCGTGCTGTTCTGTGGGCGGTGACGCGGCCAGGATGCCGTTGGCAAAGGTGCGTTGCAGCTGGGGCAAATCGGTGGCGGCCGCTGCAGGCGGGAACGTGATGCGCGCGGTGGCCGGTGGCGTGGGGCTGGCACCGTGCTCAGCGGCAATCTGGCGTGCGGTGGCCACCTCCGCCAGCAGCTCGGCCAGCGGCGGAATATGGTCGTCGCGTTCGACCATGGTGGCCACACTGCCGAAGTGCTCACAGGCCTGTGCATACAGCGCCCACACCGCCGGGGCCACCGGATGGTCATGGGTGTCGATGATGTGGTCGCCGTTGTGGCTGTGCCCGGCCAGGTGGATCTGTTGCACGCGGTGTGCGGGCAGGGCGTGCAGGTAGTGCAGCGGGTCGAAGCCGTGGTTCACGCTGCTCACATAGATGTTGTTCACGTCCACCAGCAGCAGGCAGTCGGCCTCGTGGGCGATGTGGCTCAAAAACTGCCATTCGCTGGCGCTGTCTTCGCGGTAACGGATGTAGCTCGACACGTTCTCGATCACCAGGCGGCGGCCCAGCACGTCCTGCGCGCGGTGGATCTGCGCCACCACATGGCGCGCGCTGGCGTCGGTGTAGGGCAAGGGGTAGAGGTCGTGTAACTGCTCGGGGCCGGGGCCCGTCCAGCACAGGTGGTCGGACACCCACAGCGGCTCGATACGTGCGGCCAGCGCTTTCACCTGGCGCAGGTAGGCCAGGTCCACGCCCTGCGCGGCACCGAAGGACATGGCCACGCCGTGCATGGCAACGGGGTAGTCGCGCCGGATGCTGTCCAGCACGGCCAGCGGTTTGCCGCCGTCGATCAGGTAGTTGTCGGTGGTGATTTCCAGCCAGTCCAGCGGCTGGGGCTGTGCGAGGAAATCGGCGTAATGCGCAGTGCGCAGCCCGAGGCCAAAGCCGGTGTTGCGCTGGGTGATGCAGGTGTCGGTCATGGCAAAAATCAAGGCCGGTGCGGCGCGCAGAGGCTGCGTCAAGCTTCGCCGCTGCGGGCCGTGCCGGGGGGTGAAATTCAGGCCTTGATGTCGCCGATGGTGCCCTTGTCCATCAGGCACTGCGCTGCCGTCTTGGCCTTGAAGCCATGGCCCTTGCAGGCGTTCTGGCCCTTGCACGCATGTTCTGCGGTGGCGCAGTCGCTGTTGCCCTTGCAGTCGTGCACGTTGTAGCAGTGCACCTTGTCGGTGGCGGCTACGGCGGCACCTTTGGAGCCCTTGGGTGCGTCGGCGGCAAAACCCGTGGAGGCGATGGCCAGCAAGGCGGCGGACAGGGCGAGGGATGCAGTGGTTTTGGCTTGGATGGATGGCATGGTGAACTCCGTAAAGGTAGAGGGTTGGACAGGGGGTAGACCGTCTGGCGGAACAGGCTGGGTGCCTGTCTCCATCCGTTCTGTCTGGTAGTTCGTGCCCTGTGCGCGCCGGGTTACAGCGGGCGCAAAAAAAGCCGAACAGCCACTCTGTCACCTGCTGAAGTCCCCACACTCCGCTGCCGATGTGTGCTCCTAAAACAGGAGCTGGTTGCGCCCGTCATTCGGGCGCTGGAGGCCTGTTTGGTGCCTGAAACTAGGCGGGTGCGTCAATCACCCCACCACCCAGGCACACATCCCCGTCGTACACCACGGCCGACTGGCCCGGCGTCACGGCCCACTGTGCGGCTGGGAACGCGAGGTGAAACCCCGCCGTGTCTGCGTGTGAAAGTGCACAGGGCGCGTCCACCTGCCGGTAACGTGTCTTGGCCGCGTAGGCACCCGCTGCCGGGGCGCTGCCGCTGACCCAGCTGGCGTCGTTGGCGTCGAGCTGGGGCGACAGCAGCCACGGGTGGTCGTGGCCCTGCACCACCCACAGCGTGTTGGTTGCCAGGTCCTTGCGCGCGACGAACCACGGCGCGTGGTCACCACTGCCGCGTTGTGCGCCTTTTTCTTTCACGCCGCCAATACCCAGTCCCTGGCGCTGGCCCAGGGTGTAAAAACTCAGGCCTTCGTGGCGGCCCAGCACCCGGCCGCGTTCGTCCTTGATAGCACCGGGCTCTTTGGCGATGTAGCGGTTCAGGAAGTCGCGGAACGGGCGCTCGCCGATAAAACAGATGCCGGTCGAGTCCTTCTTCTTGGCATTCGGCAGGCCGATTTCTTCGGCGATACGCCGCACCTCGGTTTTGTGCAGCTCACCCACCGGGAACAGGGTTTTGGACAGCTGTGCCTGGTTCAGCCGGTGCAGGAAGTAACTCTGGTCCTTGGACGGATCCAGGCCCTTGAGCAGCTCATGCAGGCCGGTGCTGGGGTTTTGGCGCACACGGGCGTAATGCCCGGTGGCAATTTTCTCGGCGCCCAGGCGCAGCGCGTGGTCGAGGAAGGCCTTGAACTTGATCTCGGCGTTACACAGGATGTCGGGGTTGGGCGTGCGCCCAGCCTGGTATTCGCGCAGGAATTCGGCGAACACGCGGTCTTTGTACTCGGCGGCAAAGTTGACGTGTTCAATCTCGATGCCCACCACGTCGGCCACGGCAGCGGCGTCCACGAAGTCGATGTTGCTGGAACAGTATTCACTGTTGTCATCGTCTTCCCAGTTCTTCATGAAGATACCAATGACCTCGAAGCCCTGCTGTTTGAGCAGGTGCGCCGTCACCGCAGAATCCACCCCGCCACTCAAACCGACCACTACACGTTGTTTTGCCATAAGCCAGAAATTGTTGCACACCCCCAGGCTTCGCGGACTTCGTTCCGCTTTCGCCCTCCCCCTTGCAGGGGGCTCCACCAGCGGACTGGCAAAGCCAGATCCGCGGTGTCTGCTGGAAAGGGCCGTTATGTGCGGATAAAAAACACCGCACTCATGGCAAGGCCAGTCGCAATCACCAGTGCGCGTACCCACTGCACCGGCATACGGCGCGCGAGCCTTGCACCGGCAAAACCGCCTGCCGTGGCGGCCACCATCATCAGCACGGCGTGGTGCCAGACGATGGCCCCGGCCCAGGCAAAGGCCACCACCGACAAAACGGACAGCACCAGCGAATTCAGGTTCTTGAGTGCGTTGACGGTGTTGATACGGGCTTCACCCACCAAGGTGTACAGCGCCATCAGCAAAATGCCCAGGCCGCCATTGAAATACCCGCCGTAAATGGCGACCAGGAACAGGCCCGGAAAGCGCCATGCGGCCAGGCCCGCACCACCGCCCATACGTGCCAGCCGCGGCCCCATGGCAAACAACACGGTGGCAAACAGCAGCAGCCAGGGCACCAGGCCCGAGAACAGGGTGGGCGGGGTGACCAGCAGCAGCACCGCGCCACACACTCCACCCACGGCCGAAATCAACACTTCACGGCGCAGCAGGGCGGCAGGTAAAGCGCCCAACTCAGCCCGAAAACCCAGCACACCGCCCAAATAACCGGGGCTGACGGCGAGTGCACTGGTGGCGTTGGCGGCAATCGGGGGCACACCCGCAAAAACCAGCGCCGGAAAGGTCAGAAAGCTGCCGCCGCCCGCAATGGCGTTGAGCACGCCCGCGCCAAAAGCGGCACTGCCCAGCAGGGCCCAGGTGGTGATCGGGTCCATCACAAATGCTCCGGTGTGAACACCGATGCGTCGGTGGTGATCAGGTCCAGCGGGTAGCGTTTGCCGGCCAGGTAGTCGTCCAGGCACCGCAGCAGCAGCGGGCTGCGGTGGCGCTCGGGGCAGGCGCGGATCTGGGCTTCGGTCATCCATACCGTGCGCACAATGCCGCGGTCCAAGGTGCGTGTGGGGTCGGCGTCGCCCACCGTGCCACAAAACGCAAACCGCAGGTAGGTGGTGTCCGTGCCGGTGCTGCGGCGCTGCTGGCGCGACAGGTACACCCCCACCAGCGCGGTGGGTGTGAAGGTGTAGGTGGTTTCTTCCAGCGTCTCACGCACGCAGCCGTCCACGGGAGATTCACCCGGGTCGAGGTGGCCTGCGGGGTTGTTGAGTTTCAGCCCGTCGGGGGTGTGTTCTTCGACCAGAAGAAACCGGCCGTTCTGTTCGACTACGGATGCCACGGTGGCGCTGGGTTTCCATCGGGTTTTCATGCGCTGGATTATCCGGGGAGTCGTGTGTGTTTTTTACTCGCCAAAGAAGTCTGTCGCCCAAGAGTAAGCCCTCTAAGCTGTCTTTGCATCTTCATGTAAGCTCAGCGAAAGTATCCGAAAACCTTGAACGAGGAGACATTTATGCTGATAGGCGTACCCACCGAGACCACGGTGGGCGAAACCCGTGTTGCGGTCACACCCGAGACGGTGAAGAAGTATGTGGCCCAGGGCCACACCGTACGAATCCAGTC
>JAGOEY010000086.1:0-5658 GCA_017997515.1 Burkholderiaceae bacterium
GGTGGATACAGGCATGGTGCAGGTGGCAACGGGTGTGGATCATCTGAGCAAGACGGCGTGACAAACTTCAGGGGGCAATGTCCACCTGGTGGATGCTGAACTGCCCCTTGCGGCGGTCGTCGAAATAATGTTCCAGGGTTTCCTTGACCGTACGGAACGCAATCTCGTCCCACGGGATTTCCGCTTCGGTGAACAAGCGGGCCTCAATGGTTTCGTGCCCTGGGTTGAACACGGTGCTCAGCAGCCGGGCCCGGTAAAAAAAATGCACCTGCCCAACCCGCACCACGTTCAGGATGCTGAACAGGCCTTCCATTTCGTACTGCGCACCCGCCTCTTCGTCGGTTTCGCGGGCCGCACCTTGGGCGGTGGTCTCGTGTAACTCCATGAACCCGGCGGGAAGTGTCCATTTGCCCCAGCGGGGTTCGATGTTGCGTTTGCACAGCAGCACCTGGTCGCCCCAATGGGGCACGGTGCCCACCACATTGAGTGGGTTCTCGTAGTGGATGGTGTTGCAGGCGGGGCAGACCGCACGTTCGCGGGTGTCACCGTCGTCAGGGATGCGGTACACCACGGCGGTGCCGCAGTTTTTGCAATGTTGGATGGGGCTGTGATGGAACATGGGTGGCTGCGGTGCGGGCCACTTCAGACCATGCGAATACGCAGGGTGCCCAAACCTTCCACGCCACCTTCCAGGACATCGCCACTGCCCACTGCGGCCACGCCTGCGGGGGTGCCGGTGTAGACCAGGTCGCCGGGCTGCAGCTCCCACGCGGCCGAGAGGTGTTCAATGGTTTCTGCGATGTTCCAGATCAGCTGTGACACCGTGCTGCGCTGGCGGTCCACCCCGTTCACCTGCACCCAGATGGCTGCGTTTTCGACGTCACCCGCCTGGGCTGCTGGCGTGATGGGGCCAATAGGGGCGCTGTGGTCAAAACCTTTGCCGATACACCAGGGGCGACCCTGCTTCTTCATCTCGTTTTGCAGGTCGCGCCGGGTCATGTCCAGGCCGACGGCATAACCGTAGATGTGCTGCGCAGCCTGGGCTGCAGGGATGTTCTTGCCACCTTTGCCAATGGCCACGACCAGCTCAATTTCGTGGTGCAGGTTGCTTGTCAGGGTGGGGTAGGGCATGTTGCCGGTGTCCCCTTGTTGCACGGCAAGGATGGCGTCCGCGGGCTTCATGAAGAAAAACGGCGGCTCACGGCCTGTAAACCCCATCTCCTTGGCGTGTTCTTCGTAGTTGCGGCCCACGCAGTAGATGCGGTGAACCGGAAACAGGTCGGTGGAGCCGACAACGGGTACGGAGCTGACTGCAGGGGGGGCAATAACGTAGGACATGGGTGTCTTTTCTACCGAAGAATGAGGGTTGTGCGTTGCAGCATATCTGATCTGATGCCGCACACGAGCGGTCAGCAGACCCTGCGGAGTGGGCCGTGGTATCTGCCCCGGTGCGGTGTGGGAGTTACTGCGATTTGGTCAGCAGGTCGAAATGCTCCACCACCGGTGGGCTGGCGAAGAAGGGGCCCACAATGGCGCGCCATTCGGTGAACAGGGCGGACTCACGAAAGTCCACGGTGTGGTTTTCGAGGGTGTCCCAGAAAATCTGCAGGATGTAGCGCTCGGGGGACTCGATACCTTTGTTGACCTTGAAGCCCCGGCAGCCCTGGGCCTGGCTGATCACCGTGCGCAGACCGCGCTGTATAGCCTCGTCAAAAGCTGCCTGTTGGCCGGGGTGGATGCGGATATCGGCAAGTTCGAGAATCATGGTTGGGTCAGTCAAAAAAGAATAAGAAGGCGAATAAGGTGCGCGCTGGACAAACGAAAACGACTGCACGTTTCGGTATGCTGCAGGCATGAAACTCTACAGCTACTTTCGCTCGTCCGCGTCCTACCGGGTGCGTATTGCGCTGCAGCTCAAGGGGCTGGAGCCGGATTACATCCCCGTGCACCTGGTGCGGCGCGAGCAACTGTTGCCCGAGCATACCGCCCTGTCGCCCGATGGGCTGGTTCCAGTGCTGGAGGTAGGCGGTGACATTCTGACCCAGTCCATGGCCATCATCGAATACCTCGAAGAGACCTGTCCCACACCAGCCCTGCTGCCCGAGAGCGCCGTGGACCGTGCCCATGTACGTGCGCTGGCGCAGTCCATCGCCTGCGAGATCCACCCCCTCAACAACCTGCGTGTCTTGTCCTATCTGGTGAAAGAAATCAAGGTGGATGAAGAGACGAAGATGGCCTGGTACCACCACTGGGTGCGCTTCGGGCTGGAGGCCTTCGAGCGGCAGTTGGCCAGCCATGCCGCCCGCAGGCAGGTGGCGGGTTTGCCGCCGTCGGTGTACTGCCATGGCGCAACACCCACCTTGGCCGACTGTTGCCTGGTGCCCCAGATCTTCAACGCCCAGCGTTTTGGCACCCAGCTGGACGGGTTGCCCCACACCATGGCCGCATTTGATGCGTGTATGCAGCTGGCCGCTTTTCAGAATGCCCACCCGTCCCGTTGCCCGGACGCCGCGCCATGACAACCATGGAGTTGGCCAAGTCTGCGTGGCCTGCCAGCTGGCTCGTGCCCGACTGGCCGGTGCCCAGCCATGTGCGTGCGGTGTGCACCAGCCGTGAGGGTGGCACCAGCACGGGCCCATGGGGCAGCCTGAACCTGGGTGACCATGTGGCCGACGTGCCTGCCGCCGTTCAGGCCAACCGCGCCGTGCTGGCGCAGGCCGTGGGTGCGCAGCCCATTTTTATGCGGCAGGTGCATGGCGTTGATGTGGCCGAACTGCCTGGTGCAGGAGACGCTGGTGACACTGCCATCGTCGCGGATGCCTGTGTGACAACCGCGATGGGCGTGGCATGTACCGTCATGGTGGCCGACTGTCTGCCAGTGCTGCTGGCCAACACGGTGGGCACCGTGGTGGCGGCCGCCCATGCGGGTTGGCGTGGTCTGGCCGGTGAGGCCGGGCAGGGTGTTTTAGAGTCTGTTTATCAGCGTTTTAGTGCTCTAGCGCACGCTGGTTGTGCGCAGAATGCTATTAATACCGTAGCATGGCTGGGGCCCTGCATCGGGCCCGATGCGTTTGAAGTGGGTGATGAGGTCAAGGCCGCTTTTGTGCAGACGGACCCGGATGCCGCCGCGCTGTTCCGCGCCAGCGCACCTGGCAAGTGGTGGGCGAACCTGTCCGGTTTGGCGCGTCGCCGCTTACACGCATTGGGGGTGACGCAGATTTATGGCAACGACGGATCAGACGTGTGGTGCACCGTCCACAACCCGTCACGGTTCTTTTCGTACCGGCGTGACCAGCTCACTTTGGGCGGCAGCGGGCGCTTCGCCGCTTGTGTCTGGATCGACGGGGGAAGTGGGCGGTGTGACAAGCTGGCGTAAGGAATACTCTGCATCCTCTTTGGCTTGGCGCGCTTTCAGCGCTTTGCGCCGGGCGGGTGTGGACATCAGGTAAACCACCAGTGCCATGGGGAGCAGTCCATAGAGTACAAAGGTGATGATGGCACCGAGGATGCTGCCGGTGGTGTTGGTGGCTTCGGCCACCGCCATCATGAGGGTGACGTACAGCCAGGCGATGACGACGAGGTACATGTATTTCTTGCTTTGCCGGAATTTGTTTGTAAGAATAAGGGTAAACCCGGAACCTTAACCGGGGCACTACAACGCGTCATACCGCGAGGAGACAACAGCATGCATTCTGGCCCCGAGTGGACCCAGGCCGTCCAGCAATTTCAGCAGAGTTTTGGCGAAAGCTGGAGCAACGCGCTGCAATCATTCCAGCAACTTGGCGCCAACAACCCGTTGGCCACAGCCCCGGGCACACACCCGATCGCGCTGACCTTCTCCGCCGAGAAGCTGCAGGCACTCCAGGAAAATTACGTCAAAGAGGCCACTGCGCTGTGGAACGAGGGTGTCAAAGCCAACCCCGGTACAGCAGACCGCCGCTTTGCCAGTGCCGCCTGGCACAACAACCCGATGGCTGCGTTCTCGGCCGCCAGTTACCTGCTCAACACCCGTACGCTGCTGGGCCTGGCCGACGCCGTAGAGGCTGACGAAAAAACCCGTTCACGCATCCGCTTTGCGGTCGAACAAATGTCGGCCGCTACGGCTCCCAGCAATTACCTCGCGTTCAACGCGGACGCGCAAACCAAGGCGATCGAAACCAAGGGCGAAAGTATCGCCAAGGGCATGCAAAACCTGCTGCACGACATGCGCCAGGGCCATATCAGCATGACGGATGAGAGCCTGTTTGAAGTCGGCAAAAACGTTGCCACGTCTGAAGGCGCGGTGGTGTTTGAAAACGAATTTTTCCAGCTCATCGAATACAAACCCCTCACCGCCAAAGTCTACGAGAGGCCGTTCCTGCTGGTGCCGCCCTGCATCAACAAGTTCTACATCCTCGATCTGCAGCCCGAGAACTCGCTGATCCGTTATGCCGTGGAGCAAGGCCACCGCACCTTTGTGGTCAGCTGGCGCAACCCCGACGAGTCGATGGCCCAAAAGACCTGGGACGATTACGTGGAGCACGCGGCCATCAAGGCCATCAACGTGACCCGCGAGATCACGGGGGCTAAGACCATCAACACACTCGGCTTCTGTGTCGGCGGCACCATTTTGGGCACTGCGCTGGCTGTGCTGGCCGCGCGGGGCGAAAAACCGGCGGCTTCGGCCACCTTGCTGACCACCTTCCTCGACTTCAGTGACACCGGTGTGCTCGATCTGTTCATCGACGAAGCCTTTGTTAAATACCGCGAGATGCAGCTGGGCCAGGGCGGTCTGTTGAAAGGCCAGGAGCTGGCATCGACCTTCAGCTTCCTGCGTCCCAACGAGCTGGTGTGGAACTATGTGGTGGGCAACTACCTGAAGGGTGAAACCCCACCCGCATTCGACCTGCTGTACTGGAACAGCGACTCCACCAACCTGCCAGGCCCGTTCTACGCCTGGTACCTGCGCAACACCTATTTCGAGAACAACCTCGTCCAACCCGGCAAAGCTGTGGTGTGTGGTGAAAAGGTGGACCTGCGCAAACTCGATATTCCGGTCTACATCTATGGCTCCCGTGAAGACCATATCGTGCCCATCGGCGTGGACGGCGGCGGTGCTTACGCCACCACACAACACCTGCCGGGCAAGAAGCGTTTTGTCATGGGGGCGTCTGGCCACATTGCCGGTGTGATCAACCCACCCGCCAAGAAAAAGCGCAGCTACTGGACGCGTGACGACGGCAAGTTGCCCGCCACGCAGGCAGACTGGGCCAAGGGCGCGCAGGAGCATCCTGGCAGTTGGTGGACCGACTGGTCTGCCTGGCTTGCGCCCCTGGCTGGCAAGCAAATTGCTGCGCCCAAGGCGTATGGCAATACTGCCTACAAAGCCATCGAACCTGCGCCTGGCCGTTACGTCAAGCAAAAGTCCTGACAGGCTCCACCCCGCTTATCTTTTCTGTATTTTCCGGGGCGCGTGTGGCGCGCCCTGGTTTCTGTGTACCCAACCCGCCACCGCAAATTCAAACAGGAGTCATTCATGGAAGAAATCGTCATCGTCGCCGCTAGCCGCACCGCAGTCGGAAAATTTGGTGGGAGCCTCGCAAAAATCGCCGCCCCCGACCTGGGCGCAGTGGTCATCAAAGACCTGCTGGCACGCACTGGCCTGTCCGCCGACCAGAT
>JAGOEY010000086.1:5758-6984 GCA_017997515.1 Burkholderiaceae bacterium
GCCGCCCTTGGCCTGAAGCCGATGGGCCGTATTGCCAGCTACGCCACGTCGGGCCTCGACCCCGCATTCATGGGCATGGGCCCGGTTCCTGCCTCCACCAAGGCGTTACGCCGCGCGGGCTGGACATCGGCTGACCTGGATCTGCTCGAAATCAACGAAGCTTTTGCCGCCCAGGCATGCGCAGTGAACCAGGAAATGGGCTGGGATGTGTCCAAGGTCAACGTCAATGGTGGAGCGATTGCCATTGGCCACCCCATCGGTGCGTCCGGTTGCCGCATTCTGGTGAGCCTGCTGCACGAGATGCAACGCCGCGATGCCAAGAAGGGCATCGCCTCGCTGTGTATCGGTGGCGGCATGGGGGTTGCCCTAACCATCGAGCGTTGATTTCAGGTTGACAATGCCTTCGACCTTCCGGCTTGGAGGGTCGTGAGCAGTACATGCGCATCACGCTACTGAAAAAGTAGCAATCACAGAAAATTGGAGAGAATTCATGAGTCAAAAAGTAGCGTATGTCACGGGTGGCATGGGTGGCATCGGGACCGCCATCTGCCAGCGTCTGCACCAAGAGGGTTTCAAAGTCATCGCGGGCTGCGGCCCTACACGTGACCATGCCAAATGGCTGGGCGAGCAAAAAGAATTGGGTTTTACCTTCTACGCATCGGTGGGTAATGTCGGCGCGTGGGAGTCCACCGTGGAAGCCTTCGAAAAGGCCAAGGCCGAACACGGCACCATCGACGTGCTGGTCAACAACGCCGGTATCACCCGCGACCGCATGTTTATGAAGATGTCGCGCGAAGATTGGGATTCGGTGATCGAAACCAACCTGAACAGCATGTTCAACGTGACCAAACAAGTGGTCGGTGACATGGTTGAAAAGGGCTGGGGCCGCATCATCAACATCTCGTCGGTCAATGGCGAAAAGGGCCAGGCCGGTCAGACCAACTACTCGGCTGCCAAGGCCGGTATGCACGGTTTCTCGATGGCACTGGCGCAAGAGCTGGCCACCAAGGGTGTGACGGTCAACACCGTGAGCCCAGGCTACATCGGCACCGACATGGTCAACGCAATCCGCGAAGACGTGCTGGCCAAGATCGTCGCCACCGTGCCGGTCAAGCGCCTGGGCAAACCCAGCGAAATCGCCTCCATCATCGCTTGGCTGGCGTCGGAAGAAGGTGGTTATGCCACTGGCGCCGACTTCTCGGTCAACGGTGGTCTGCACATGGGCT
>JAGOEY010000087.1 GCA_017997515.1 Burkholderiaceae bacterium
GGTGTCCAGCGAAAACAGGTTGACCTTGCCCCGCATCAGGTCGGATATGCGTGGCTGGGTCACACCAAAAAGGGCGGCAGCCTGCGCCTGGGTCATACCTTGCTGGCGGATGACTTCGGTCAGGCTCATCATCAAGCCCGAGCGTGCGCGCATGCTGGCGGCGTTCTGGGGGGTGTCCTCGATGGCGTCCCACACGCTGGCGAAGCGTTGTTTGTCGGTCATGGTGCAATCTCCTTCATCAATGCTTTGAGTCGCTTTTGGGCCAGTGCAATATCCCGCTTGGCGGTTTGCTGGGTTTTCTTTTGGAAGCAGTGCAGCACATGCACAGCATCTTCCAGCTTGGCGATGTAGACCACTCGGAACGTTCCCGCTTCGTCCCATATACGCAACTCCAGCACACCCGCCCCAATGCTGGGCATGGCCTTGGCATCATCCGGTGCAAGGCCGTTTTGCACCCTGTCCAGTTGATACCCAGCCTCACGCATTGCGGTGTGCGGAAAGCTGCGCAGGTCATCCAGTGCAGAGCCGCAAAATTCGATTGGCTTCATGATTGAATTATATAGATTTTTGTATTTTATTGTGGGTCTGAGTTGTCCTATGCGGCCACCACTCGAAGCGCGCCGGGCACGGCCTGGGCATCAAACTGCACACCCGCAAGGCTCAGAACATGCGCTTCCACGCGCTCAGCATGGGGGCGTAGCTCATCAATGCTCAGGATGGCGTACCCCTCAGCAACGGCGCTCGGTGCATGCCCTGCAATTTGCGCAGGTACCCCGGCTGGGGCTATGCTGCGGGCCTGCCGAATGAAGGTGCGGCGCAGTCCGTGAAACGTCAGGCGTGCAACCTGGGCGTGCTGTAACACCTGGGCATGGGATGCGCGCGCGTCGGCAATGCGCCCGGTCTTACCCGTACTGGCGAACACATAGCGGCTCACCCTTGGCAGCGTTGCAAGCATTTGCGCCAGATATGGCGGCAGGGGGATGGTGCGGGTGTTCTCCACTTTGTCGGCAAGGGTCAGCTTGCGCCACTGAAAATCCACATTCGCCCACGTCAGCGCGGCCATTTCTTCACGGCGGGCACCTGTCAGCAGCAAGGCGCGCAGGTAGACGCTTGCGGTGCGGTTGTTCAGTTGCTCTGCACCAGCCCACCACCCTGCAATCTGGGCGGTATCCAGGGCGTCAGTGCGGCGGGTGTTGCGGGGTAGGCTCTCCACGATGGCTGCGGCCTTGCCTGCATCGCGGTCTGTCATTTCCCGATATTCAGGACGGGCGGCACACCAGCGCAGGAACCCCCGGAACATCATCAAGGCGCGGGCAGCTTGGTGCTTTCCTGCCACGGCTTCGCGGTCATACCAGCTTTTCAACGTGTCCTCATTGATGGCGACCAAGGGCAACGCCAGCAGCGGGTACAGCGGCCCCGGCCTTGTCACGCCCTGCCCTCGCTTTTTCTTTTCGCCACCGGGTACGGCCATCGCTTCAAGGTCGGCCCTATACCGGGGCTTCCATGCGTCCTTGCGCTTGGGTTTGCCGTTCGCCAGATACATCGGCCACAGTTCGCCCACGGTCAGCGCTTGGGCAGCGGCGGCGGCTTGCTTTTCGGCATGGGCGGCCAGGGCGTCGCGTTTCAGGTCGCGGGGGTCGGTGCCTTCATCAATCAGGCGTTGCAGTTCGCGTGCCTTGGTTTGAGCCTGGGGGATGCTCCAGGCGGCAGTGCCACCGATAGTTATGCGCAGGTCTTTTCCTTGGTACTTGCTCTGGAACACATAGGCGGGTTTTCCGGCTGGTGTGGCACGCAGCCCAAGCCCCGGCGCGGTCGCATCCCACATGAAAGCCTGTGTCTTGCCGGGCGGGCACTTGAACCCCGATACCCGGCCAGCGGTGAATGCAATCTTTGCCATGCGGTGCCCCTTGCGGGCTTACATCGGCCAGGTATGTAAGGGCGGATGTAAGCGATTTTGCTGAAAACTGCCGAATTTCAATCAACGCATGAACTGGATTTAAACCCAGCACATGCCACCTAAGTTGTTGATTTATATAGATTCTATCAGCATCAATCAACGCATGCGAATACACCTATCCCCTCATTCGTAATGAGAAGGTCGGGTGTTCGATTCATCTCTCCGGCACCATTCTTAAAAACCCCTGATTCGCAAGAGTCAGGGGTTTTTCTTTTCCCCAAAAAAAGACGAAGGCAAGGGTGTTTCGGAGAAGATCATCCAGGTTAAACACACCTGCATCACCAGGGCTTAGAAATGTACGCCATGCATTTTTCCCCACCCCTTCTGGCTCGTTGGACACTTGAGCGGAACACAAATGGGGCATGACTGCCCTCCAAGCGCCATCACAACAAACTGGATATCAGCTGCACCGTCACCTGGTAGTTGCGGTCTGTCTGTGGAACCTTGTCCAGCCCATAACCCAGCGTCATGCGCAGGCTGGTGCGTTTACCGACCGCAGCGTTCAGGCCCCAGCCAACACCAGTGAGTTTTTCGCGCGGCGGCAACAGTGAGGCTGGTGGACGGTACGGCACAGTGCGGCCGTGATCGACAAAGAAGAAACCAGTCGCGGCCAGAGTCTGCGTGCCCAGTGGGGCATTAACCAATGGGTGGTGCAATTCAACGTTGAGCGCGTAGCCTTGGTCGCCAGAAAATGCACCTACCGGGTAGCCACGCACACTGCCTTCACCACCGATAAAAAACTGCTCGGCCGACGGCAGATTCTTGTCACGTGCCCACTGCCCGCCCAGGCTGGTGCGCAGCGAAAAGCCTGGCGTCAGTCCTTGGATGTAACGCAGCGATGTGCGGTCGACCTGGTACTTGAGACGCTCGGCCAGTACGGTGGCGTCGGCCCAGTACTTGATGTAGCTGGCCGTCACCGAGCGGGAGTCAACCGCCCATTGCCATTCCACCCCCGCGCTCCGATCCTTGCTGTCGGTTCTCTGTAAAAAAACGCCGTCGATGTAGTTGCTGCTGATACGCCGCTTGGCACCGCCTACCAGGTCCCATTGTGAGTTTGCATCGATCCACACCGGCTGGCGCAGGGACAGCACCTGCGCCCGCGAATTACCAGTGATGTTCAGGCTCGAGAGCGCACCGAACTTGATGGCCGTGCGGTCTTCGTACAAGCCCATGCTGAGCCGACCGCCGTGGCGGTTGATCGGTACCGCATAACTGGCAGCACGGCTGTCTTGCCCACGCGCGCGGGTGTACGACAGCAAAACGTCATCGCGATAGCCGAGCAGGCTGCGGTTGCGGTAGGAAAAACCGGCACGCCATTCACCGGAGAGCTTGCTACCCATATTGTCGACTGAGGCCATCAGCTCGTGCTGCGGTGGCTCGACCACCGCCACGCGCAGGTCGGTGGTGCCGAAAGTCTCACCCGGCAGCAGGTCTGCCTGCAGCCGAATGTCGTTGGTTCGGTTGAACCAGACCAAGCCTTGCTCCAGTTTGTCGAGGTCGACCAGTTGGCCTCCGGCCAAGCCCAGGCGAGGTGTGATGTATTCAGCGCGGGTCGAGCTGTTGCCCTCGATCTTCACCTGCCCCACGCGGCCTTCAACCAGGCGCACTTCGATCACACCTGCGGTCACGTCCTGCTGCGGAATGGTGGCAAGCGCAGTGACGACACCCTTTTCCTTGTAGAGCGCATTCACGCGGTCGGCCAGCTGCTGCAGTTCGGCCAGCGTGACCTGTTTGCCACGGTAGTCAGCAGCAATCGCCTCCAACGCGGACATGGAAAGAATCTCCGAAGTCGAGAAGCGAATATCCTTGACGGCCACACGTACTTCGCTGCCGGTGAGCGGCGCCGCCGCGGCCGGCGTGGCCGGGCGGGTCAGCGGCTGTGAGGGTTGCTGTAGCTCACGCTCGGCCTCGCGCCGGCGTTGGTCCGCTTCGATTTGTCGCTGCTGCAACGCACCAGCCTCAGCTGCAGGGGGCAGCGTCAGAGGAGGAATGGGCACGGACTGGGCGGCGGCCTGAAGGGCAGCCATGGCCGCCAGGGCCGTGAGAGAAAAACGAATCATCGTGTGCACTCCGGAACAATGTTCTTATTGCAATCGCCATCCAATGCCACCGGCACGCCCGAATAGCGTACTGGCTTGGCATCCTGCCCCTCGATGCCTTGGCGGGCCTCAAGCGTGACGTCTTCTTTGTTGCGTGCCATTGACAGCGCCAGCTCGCTGAACTCGACCGCGCTGCGGTTCAGGCCCTTGTCGCCGATCTGGTCATGCTCAGGGCTTCGGTAGATCACGAACGTATTCGTGAAATCGTGGTTGTCGTACAGCGAGAAGCTGAAGGGCGCACCAAAGGAGAAGATTTGTAAGTCGGCACCTGGCTGAATGCTGCGGTCGTGCTGGTCGATCACCACGTGGGTCTGTGGGTTGGTCACGGTCGCACGGTCAACAACCAGCATGCTCTGAATCGCGAGGGGGCCGACCGGATTGGTCACCGTCGCCGTGCGTGCCTTGAAATGGTCGATTGCGAAGCCGCCCTGGCCCGAAAGCGCAAGTACCACGTCGCTCGCGATGCCGCCGTTGAAACCGGTGACTGTCCCCTTAACCGGCGTCACACCGCCATAAACACTGGCATTGACACGGTCACCAGCCAGGGTAAACAGCGAGGCCACGTTGAGGCGGTCGGCATACACCCGACCCGGAGCACGCATCACGACCGTGTCGGCCGTGAGTGTGCCAGCCGTGGCATTGCCGCCGGTCGACGACAAGGTGAAAGTGCCGCCAGCTGAGCCTTCGCGCACTACCACGTCGTTCTGTGCCTCCAGTGTGAAGTCACGTCTCGCCTTGACACGGTCGATCGCCACTTCACCTTGCGGCGCACTCAGCACGCCGTCGAGCGCCGCATCCAGCGTGCCAATACGCAGGTTGCCGCGGCGCGCATGCGCGATCACGCTGCCCTGGGTACTGGTGAGCGTCTCAGCCGTCAGATGGCGTCCTGCGTCAAGCAGCACATCGTGCTGCGCAGTCGCAGTGCCAATCACCATGTCGCGCCCAGTCGTGGCACGGATGGCGCCGCCGGTACTGGCGAGTGTCGTGGCCTGCAGATCGCGGCCCGCATCCAGCGCGATGTCGGCGCCTGCCGTTGCACGGTTCACGCCGATGTCCTGCGCCGCCACGATGCCGATGCGCGCGCCGGCTGTGGTGGCGTCGGTCTGAACCGAGCCCGCGGTGGCTGTGAGGGTCACGCTGCCAGCTGCACTGGTGGTGCTGCCGGTGGACATGTCGCCCGTCGCGGCGGTCGCCCGGATATCGCCTGTGGTGCTGGCCAGCGTGGTTGCGGTCAACGCACGGCCTGCGCTCAGCGCGATGTCACCGGTGGCTTGTGCCGTGTTCAGCACGATATCCTGTGCGGCCGTGATGTCCAGACGCCCACCCGACGTGGTATCTGTGGCCTGCACCGAACCCGTGGTTGCGACCATTGCCACATTACCGTCAGCCTGCGTGCTGCCAGCAACCACATCGCCTGCACTGGCCACCAGCGCCACATCACCAGCCATACTGGTGGTGCTGCCCGTATGTACGTCTCCCGCAGCGGCGGTCGCACGAATGTCGCCTGTGGTGCTAACCAGCGTGGTTGCGGTCAACGCACGGCCTGCGGTCAGCGCGATGTCACCGGTGGCTTGTGCCGTGTTCAGCACGATATCCTGCGCGGCCGTGATGTCGAGGCGCCCCCCCACCGTGGTGTCGTTGGACAACACCGAACCCGCAGTGGCAACCATCGCCACATTGCCGCCGGCCTGCGTGGTGTCGGCTTTGACTTGGCCCACGTCGGACTGCAGCCGTACATCGCCGAAGGCGACGGTGCTGCCAGCATCGATGTTGCCACTGGTGGATACCAGCGTCACGTCACCCAGCTTGCTTTCGACCGCCGTCGTGGTGATGCTGCCCGTTGCCGTCAGCGTCGCGTTGTCGGTGGCCGTCATGTGCCCCACGACCACGTCGCCGCTCACAGCAAATTCGGCGCTTCCGCCCGCGTTGGCATCAAGATGGCGCACGCGCATTTCCAGCGGGTTGCCTTTGCCGATGTCACCGCCAGCCTCTATCGTCACGCCGGCTGCGGGTGCGGTGTCAGCCACGATGTCAAGGTTGGTATCACCACCGTCGCGCACGTTGCCACCCGCCTTGATGCGCACCGCATTGGTAGTACCGTTGCCGGTCGAAATTCCGGTGATGGTGGCGTCCGTGAGCGTGTCAATGTGCACTGATCCCACGTCACCACGCAAGGTCGCACCGTCCGCCATGCTCAGCTCACCGGCCGACAGCGTGAGGTCTGACGCGGTCGAGCGCACCGAGGCAGTGCTGGCCATCGCGAGCGTCAGCGCGGCGCTCAAATCCACCGCACCGGCCGCCTGTACAGCACCATAGAGGCGCAGATCAACTTCGCCCGAAAGGTTGGCGCTGCCGCCTGCCGTAACGTCACCAAAGTTCAGGTTCCGCCCGCGTGGGCCATTCAGGTGGATATCGCCTGCGGCCTTGGCCGTGATACGGCCCGAGGTGCCTGTCATACCCACGTCCAACGCACCTGCACCAGCGGCACCCATGCTGCCGGTGCGTGCCGTCAGCTCGATTTTGTCGGCCAACACGTTGAGTCCGTTGTCACCGATCGCGTCGAGGATCGAGCCCTCGGCAGTGAGTTTGGCTGTCTTACGTGAAAAAACGGTGTCGATGTTGAGGTCGCCCTCTTCCTCGATCTCGATGTTGTCCGACGCGCGTGCCGTGAGCGTGGCACCGTCACGCAGATTCAAGCGCAACGGCTGCGACTGGCCCGCGTTCACACCGGAACCTGGCACGTATCCAATGCCACCATAGGCCGCTTCAAGCACCAGATTTCCGGTCTGCAGCGGGCTCGAGGCCAGCGACGCGTTGGTGATCGAACCACGCACCTTGATACGCGTCTCCCCCGTCACGTCAATCGTGCCCAGCCGCGCACTGCCCATGGAGGCCAGGAACGCCGAGCC
>JAGOEY010000088.1:0-1539 GCA_017997515.1 Burkholderiaceae bacterium
CACAAGCTTGTCGCGCGCAGACCTGGCCTGTGCCTTGGCCGTGGTGCTGGTCTGGGGGCTGAACTTTGTGGTGATGAAGCTGGGCCTGCAGCACCTCGGCCCCATGCTGCTCGGTGCCTTGCGGTTTGCGGCGGCGTCATTGCCCTTTCTGCTGTTTGTGCGCCCGCCGCCATTGCCCTGGCGGTATGTGGCGGGGTACGGGCTGGCGCAGGGGCTGGGCCAGTTTGGCTTTCTGTTCCTGGGGCTGCACCTGGGCATGACGGCGGGCATGGCCTCGGTGGTCATCCAGACCCAGGCATTTTTTACGCTGATGGCCGCACCCCTGTTGGGTGAACGTGCCAAACCCGTGCAATGGCTGGGCCTGGCCGTGGCTTTGTGCGGGCTGCTGGCCATTGCCACCGCACACGGCGACGGCCCGGGCCAGATGACCCTGGTGGGTTTTGTGCTGACCGTGATGGCGGCTCTGATGTGGGCGGTGTCCAACATCATTGCGCGCCGGGCCAGCCAGGTGGCGCGGTACGAGCCGTTTCCCTTCATTGTGTGGAGCAGTGTGTTTTCAGTGCTGCCCTTTTTCGGGCTCGCGCTGTGGCTGGACGGTGCGGATACGGTGTTGCACCAGCTTCAGGGCCTCGACCTGACGGCTGTTTTGGCAGTGCTGTACCTGGCCCTGCTCGCCACCTTGCTGGCCTATAGCCTGTGGACGCGGCTGCTGCAACGCCACCCTGCCAGCAAGGTCACACCGTTCTCCTTGCTGGTGCCGGTGGTCGGTTTGTGGGCAGCAGTGATGTTGTTCGGCGAACGGCCGCTGGCCCAGCAATGGGTGGGCACCGGTGTGGTGTTGCTGGGGCTGGTGGTGAACCAGAGCGGCAGCTGGTGGGCGCTGCTGCGGGCGCGGCGTTCGTCCCATTCAGCATGAGACACACGTAAAAAAGCCCGCTCTGTAAGCGGGCTGTTGTGCAAGCGGTGTGTGCTCAGAAACGGCGCTGGGGCGCGGGGCCACGGCCTTCGATGTGGCGGAACGTGACGCGGCCCTTGGTCAGGTCGTAGGGCGACAGCTCCAGCGACACCTTGTCGCCGGCCAGGATACGGATGTGGTTCTTGCGCATCTTGCCGGAGGTGTAGGCGATCAGTTCATGTCCGTTGTCCAGCGTGACGCGAAAGCGCGAGTCCGGCAGCACTTCGGTCACTTTGCCCTGCATTTCGATGAGTTCTTCTTTGGCCATCAACTTCTCCTGGGAAAACAATGTGTGGTTTGCCCGGTAGCCACCAGGCGCTATGCAGGCCCGGCGCTGGGCGCCAGGGTGCAAATGAAAAATCGGTTTGCAGGCAAAGCCGAGTCAGATCCGGTGTCTGCCGTCACCGCAGCAGGGGTGTCCGCGTGGGGTGGGGGAGGCAGAGCGGCGTTGCATGTGAGTTACATGTGCAAGGGGCTCTCAAGGTGGACCACTGGGCGCTGCGATCAAATGGATCGAACTGCGCCTGCCGTCCAGGCGGGAGAAAAACACGGCAAACAAATGCGGTGCCATTCACCGGAATCCG
>JAGOEY010000088.1:1639-6960 GCA_017997515.1 Burkholderiaceae bacterium
GACGTGGGGCTGCACAAAACTCAGCGGCAACCAGCCCCAGCCCAGCCCGGCGCTGATCAGCCCCAGCGCCGCCACCGGGTTGTCGGTGCGCCAGGTGTGGCGGGCAAACACAAAACGCGGGTCGGTGGTGGCGAGGTCGCGGCTGGCCACCACGATCTGGCGCGTGGTGGTCAGGTGTTGCTCACGCAGCAGGCTCCCGCCCTGTGTGGCCTGCAGCACCGGGTGGCTGGGGGCCATCACGGCCACCAGCACTTCGCTGCCCACCTCCTCAAACCCCTCGCGGCCGTCCAGGCTGGGCCGCTCGAACACCAGCGCCAGCTGCACCCGGCCTTCGTGTAACAGGCGCAGCGCGTCGGCCTGTGGTGCGGCCAGCACTTCCACGTCCAGCAGCGGATAGTCCTGCGCCAGGGTGGCCAGCGGTGTGCTCCAGCGGGCGGACAGCAGTTCGGGCGCAATGGCCAGAGTGAGGCGGCTTTCCAGCCCCTGCGTCAGCGCCAGCGCCTGGGCGTCAAGCTGGCGCAGCTGGGCCGCCAGCAAACGTGCCTGGGGCTCCAGCGACCGGGCGGCGGCGGTGGGCTGGGGCTCGCGGCCACTGCGGTCAAAAAGCAACAGATCCAGCTCGGCCTCCAGGTGCCCGATGGCCATACTCACCGCCGACGGCACCCGCCCCAGCGCCCGCGCTGCGGCCGAAAAAGAGCCTTTGTCCAGCACAGCCAGAAACACCTGCACGTTGTCGGTGGTGAATGCCATGGGGCCAATCTGTCAAAAAAACTGAAATAAGCTGACTTTATATATCAGATTGACAGATATAAAGTCACCCCATTCAACAAACAACCGCAGAAGGAACAGTGATGCAAGGGGTGAAGCGCAAGGTGGTCTATGTCAGCCTGTACGAAGGTATTGCCATCGTGGTGGCCACGCTGGGTTTGGCGGGTATGTCGGGCCAGGACGTACACACGGCAGGCGGCGTGGCGGTGGCTGCGTCGGTGATTGCGATCCTCTGGAACCTGGCGTTCAACACCATGTTTGAAGCCTGGGAAGCACGCCAGGCCGTCAAAGGCCGCAGCCTGAAGCGCCGTATTGCCCACGCCATTGGTTTTGAGGGCGGGCTGATTGCCTTTTTGGTGCCGCTGATTGCCTGGTGGTTTGGCATCTCCCTGTGGCAGGCGCTGCTGATGGACCTGGGGCTGGTGGTGTTTTTTCTGGTCTACACCTTTGTTTTCAACTGGAGTTTTGACCGCATTTTTGGCCTGCCTGCATCGGCCATGGCGGGTGCACAGCCTGCCTGATAACGGCACAAATACAGAACTTCTGCCGGCGTGAACGCCCACGCTAGGCCAGAAGGGGCAAATGGGCCGGGCAATGGCGACCATCCGGCGCGCACGTTCCTGCGGTTTTTGTCGGTGCGGTGATTTGCTATTGATTTTGTAGCTTCCTGCGCTGATAGGACGGGCGCAAAAGCCTGATTTCATTCTGATTCAGGCGCTGATGGGCCGTATGCAGCAGAAACCCGGCCCGCCGTTAAAATCCACGCTCCCCAAGGAGCGTTGCAGCGGACCGTCTGAAAGGCGGCCCGTCAGGCTTGGGATTCCTTCCGCAACGACGCTCACCTGACCCGCGCCTCCACAGGTGAGAACCATGTCCGCTGAAATGTCCCCGCCTCCCATGATGCTGTCCGGCCTGGAGCCGGTCACCATTGGTGACGGCACCCTGTTCGTCAACATCGGCGAACGCACCAACGTCACTGGCTCGAAAGCCTTCGCCCGCATGATTTTGAACGGCGAGTTCGACCAGGCTTTGTCGGTCGCACGCCAGCAGGTGGAAAACGGTGCGCAGGTGATCGACATCAACATGGACGAAGCCATGCTCGACAGCAAGGCGGCCATGGTGCGTTTCCTGAACCTGATCGCAAGTGAGCCCGACATTGCACGGGTGCCGATCATGGTGGACAGCTCGAAGTGGGATGTGATCGAGGCCGGGCTGCGCTGTATCCAGGGCAAAGGCATCGTTAACTCCATCAGCATGAAAGAGGGCGTGGAGCAGTTCAAACACCAGGCCCGCCTGGTGCGGCGCTACGGCGCGGCGGCCGTGGTGATGGCGTTTGACGAACAAGGCCAGGCCGACACCTACGCCCGCAAGATCGAGATTTGTGAGCGCGCCTACCGCATCCTGGTGGACGAGGTGGGTTTCCCGCCCGAAGACATCATCTTCGACCCGAACATCTTTGCAGTCGCCACCGGGATTGAAGAGCACAACAACTACGCGGTCGATTTCATCGAAGCCGTGCGCTGGATCAAGCAGAACCTGCCGGGCGCCAAGATCTCGGGTGGTGTGTCGAACGTGAGCTTCAGCTTCCGCGGCAACGACCCGGTGCGTGAGGCGATCCACACCGTGTTCCTGTACCACGCTATTCAAGCGGGTATGGACATGGGCATCGTCAACGCGGGCATGGTGGGTGTGTACGACGACCTGGAGCCCGTGCTGCGTGAGCGCGTCGAAGACGTGGTGTTGAACCGCCGCCCCGACGCCGGTGAGCGCCTGGTCGAGATTGCCGACAGCGCCAAGAGTGGTGCCAAGGACGAAAGCAAAAAGCTCGAATGGCGCGGCACACCCGAGTCACCGGTGGCTGTAGAACAGCGCCTGAGCCACGCCATGGTGCACGGCATCACCGACTTCATCGTCGAAGACACCGAAGAGGCTTACCGCGCCCTCCTGGCCAAGGGTGGCCGCCCGCTGCATGTGATTGAAGGCCCCTTGATGGCGGGTATGAGTATCGTGGGTGACCTGTTTGGCGCTGGCAAGATGTTCCTGCCGCAGGTGGTGAAAAGTGCGCGCGTGATGAAGTCGGCCGTGGCGCACCTGATCCCCTACATCGAGGAAGAAAAACGCCAGGACGAAGCCGCCGGGCGCGACGTGCGCACCAAGGGCAAGATCATCATCGCCACCGTGAAGGGCGACGTACACGACATTGGCAAGAACATCGTCACCGTGGTTTTGCAGTGCAACAACTTCGAGGTGGTGAACATGGGTGTGATGGTGCCTTGCCACGAAATTCTGGCGCGCGCCAAGGTCGAGGGCGCCGACATCGTGGGCCTGTCTGGCCTGATCACCCCGAGCCTGGAAGAGATGCAGTACGTGGCCGGCGAGATGCAGAAGGACGACCACTTCCGTATCAAGAAGATCCCGCTGATGATTGGCGGCGCCACCACCAGCCGCGTACACACGGCGGTGAAAATTGCGCACCACTACGAAGGCCCGGTGGTGTATGTGCCCGATGCATCGCGCAGTGTGGGTGTGGCGCAAAGCCTGCTGGGCGACGGCGCGGGGGCGTTTATCGAGGAGCTGAACGCCGACTACGACAAGGTGCGCCGGCAACACGCCAACAAGAAACAAACCCCGCTCTGGCCGCTGGCCAAATGCCGCGCCAACAAGACCCCGATCGACTGGACGGCTTACCAGCCCAAAACGCCCAAGTTCATCGGCCGCCGCGTGTTCAAGAATTTCGACCTGACCGAGCTGGCCCGCTACATCGACTGGGGCCCGTTTTTCCAGACCTGGGACCTGGCCGGGCCCTACCCCGCCATCCTGACCGACGAAGTGGTGGGGGTGGAGGCGACCCGCGTGTTTGCCGACGCGCAGGCCATGCTCAAACGCGTGGTCGAAGGTCGCTGGCTCACCGCCAACGGCGTGATTGGCCTGTACCCGGCCAACACGGTCAACGACGACGACATCCAGCTGTACACCGACGAGACCCGTACCGACGTGGCGCTGACCTGGTACGGCCTGCGCCAGCAGACCGAGAAACAGGCGATTGAAGGTGTCATGCGCCCCAGCCGCTGCCTGGCCGACTTTGTCGCTCCTCAGAGTAGTGGCATTGCCGACTACGCCGGGATGTTTGCTGTCACCGCAGGCATCGGGGCAGAGAAGAAGGAGGCGCAGTTCATGGCCGAGCTGGATGACTACTCGAGCATCATGTTCAAGTCCATCGCTGACCGACTGGCCGAGGCCTTTGCCGAATGCCTGCACCACCGCGTGCGCACCGACCTGTGGGGCACGTCGCCGCAGGAGTCACTCAGCATCGACGATCTGGTGAATGAGAAATACACCGGCATCCGCCCCGCGCCCGGTTACCCGGCCTGCCCCGACCACAGCGCCAAACAGGACATGTTCGAGGTGCTGCAGTGTGCGGAAATTGGCATGGGCCTGACCGAAAGCCTGGCGATGACGCCTGCAGCCAGCGTCAGCGGCTTCTACATTGGCCACCCCGACAGCGTGTATTTCAACGTCGGCAAAATCGCCGAAGACCAGCTGCAGGATCTGGCGCGCCGCCGTGGTGTGCCCGAAAAAGACCTGCAGCGCCTGCTGGCACCGAACCTGTGACTATGCCGCTGTTTTTTAAGCAAAAAGTGCCTCTAGCGCACGTTCTGCGTGCGCAGTCAGCTATGTATTTGGTAGCAAAAGGATGCCATCATGGCCATTGAGCTGCCCCGCTGGCTGGACGGTGCGCGCATCCGCACGCAGCGCCGGGCCACGCTGCTGTGGCGGCAGGTGCGCGCGCCGGCGCGCCCGGTGTTGCGCGCCGTCAACCTCTGGCTCGATGCCGATGGGCTGCGTATGAGTGCGGCCATGTCTTTCTACGGCATCCTGAGCCTGGCCCCGCTGGTGGCGCTGATCGTCTCGGTGCTGGGGCGCTGGCTCGACATGGAGCGGCTGGAAGCCAACCTGATGGGCCGTATCAGTGCGGGCCTGGGCCAGCAGGCGGCCGACGTGGTGCAGCAGTCGCTGGGCAACGCCTTCACCAGTGACGGCACGGCCACATCGCTGCTGACCTTTCTGGTGTTTGCGTCGGGTGCGCTGGGGGTGTTTGCCGAGCTGTTGTTCGCCTTCGAGCGGCTGTGGCGTTTTGGCCGCCCCGACATGCCAGCCCTGCCGTGGTGGAACAGCGTGTTGCTGCACCTGCGCAGCCTGCTCTACATCCTGGTGATGGGGATTTTGCTGGTGGTGTCGTTGGTAGCCTCCACCGTCATGACCTTGCTGGTGGGGCGGGTCGAGGCATTTGTGGCTCTGGGCCCGGTGCTGCCCTGGATCAACGAGCTGGTGGCCTTTGTGGCCTGCACCCTGCTGTTCATCGGCCTGATGCGTATGAGCACCGGCCCCAAACCCGATTTGCGCCACCTGGCCTGGGGCGCAGTGGTCGGGGCGGTGTTGTTCAGCCTGGTGCGCCACGCGCTGGCCAGTTACCTGACTGCCGCGCCCATCGTGAACGCCTATGGCGCAGCGGGCTCGATGGTCGCGGTGCTGATGTGGTTCTACATCACGTC
>JAGOEY010000089.1 GCA_017997515.1 Burkholderiaceae bacterium
GCTATTATTTTAAGAGCATTACGCTTGTACATGGCAAAGGCCTCAGAGTAGGTAGTGATCCACCAGCAGCGCGGCAAACAGCACACTCAGGTGGACCAGGGAAAAACGGAAGGTGCGGCGCGCCAGGGCGTCGGAGTAGTTGCGCCACAGCGCAAACGCGTAGCAGCAGAACCCGATGCTCAAGCCCACAGCGGCCACCAGGTAAATCCACGAACTCATGCCAAAAGCAAAAGGCATGAGGCAGGCCGCAAACAGCACAAAGGTGTACAGCAGGATCTGCAGGCGGGTGAATTCGTTGCCGTGGGTGACCGGCAGCATGGGCAGGCCGGACTTGCGGTAGTCCTCCACCCGGTACAGCGCCAGCGCCCAGAAGTGCGGGGGCGTCCACAGGAAGATGATCAGGAACAGGATCAATGCCTCCGGCCCCACCTCCCCCGTCATCGCAGCCCAGCCCAGCACCGGCGGCATGGCACCGGACGCGCCACCAATCACGATGTTCTGCGGTGTGAGGGGCTTGAGGATCACGGTGTAGACCACGGCGTAACCGACAAAGGTGGCAAAGGTCAGCCACATGGTGATGGGGTTGACCCAGACGTACAACACCACCGAACCCATCACACACAGCGCGGCCGAGAAGGCCAGCGCCTGCCAGTCGCTGAGTTCACCGCGCGCTGTGGGCCGCCAGGCAGTGCGGCGCATTTTGGCGTCGATGCTTTTTTCCACCAGGCAGTTGAAGGCCGCTGCAGCCCCCGCCACGAGCCAGATGCCGACACAGGCGATGGCGGCCAAACGCAACTCGGCCAGCGTGGGCACACCGGGCACGGCCAACACCATACCGATGAGTGCACAAAAAACGATGAGCTGCACCACCCTTGGTTTGGTCAGCGCATAGAACTGCCGCACGCTGGACGGTTTGGACGGCGGAATAACAGGTGGGGTAACAGGCGGGGCAATACTGCTCATACGGAAACTCTCTGTGGTCGGGCAGCGGTGCTCTGCGCGGAATGGGGGCCTGGGAATGTGGCCTCGGACGGGCGCAGCCCACGGCTGGCAAAAATGGCCCAGGTCAGGGCGGTGACCAGTGCGGCGGCACCACCGGTGTGCAACACGGCGGCCACCAGCGGCCAGCCCAGCACCACGTTCGACAGCCCGGTGGCCACCTGCAGCACTGTCAGCCAGCCGATCCAGCGCGCCTGGGGCCGCAGCGCGGGTGTCTGCCGCATCTGCCAGACCAGCATGCCGAGGGCGGCCACCACGATGTAGGCAAACAGGCGGTGGGCGTAATGGATGGCCGTCAGGCCTGCAAAACTGATGTAACTGCCGTCCTGCAGCACGCCCAGTTCACGCCAGACCTGGAAGCCTTGGCGGAAGTCCATCGGCGGCCACAGGCTGCCCTGGCACCCCGGAAATTCGGTACACGCCAGCACGGCGTAGTTGGTGCTGACCCAGCCGCCCAGCACCACCTGGATGGACAGCAGCACCAACGCACCCCACAACCAGCGGCGCACCGCAGTGGGCACAGGTACGGGGGCCACAGCCTGCACGATCTGCGTGCGGCGCACGGCCTGTGCACACAGCAAAAACAGCAGCACCAGCCCACCAACCAGGTGCAGCGTCACGATGGCAGGGAACAGCTTCATCGTCACCGTGAGTGCGCCAAACGCGCCCTGGATACAGACCCACACCAGCGTCACCGTGGGCCACCATGGGCTCAGCACCGGTGCACTGACCGCAGCGCCCGCGCCGCGCTGCGCGCGCGAACGTGAATACTCCACCCAACTGGCCACGGTGATCACCAGGATCAGGAAACCCACGCTGGTGGCCAGGTAGCGGTGCACCATCTCAACCCAGGCCTTGCGGTGCGTGACCGGCCCGGTCGGCATGGCAGTCTGCGCAGCCGTGATCTCGGCATGTGCGCCCAGCGGACTCGCGTTGCCATAACACCCCGGCCAGTCCGGGCAGCCCAGCCCCGAATCGGTGAGCCGCGTGAAGGCACCAAACAACACCAGGTCAAACGTGAGAAACAGCGTCAGCACCGTCAGCGCCTGCAGCCGCCGCCCCGCCCCCGCACCCCGGTTGCGCAGCCACACCCAGGCCAGCGGCCCCAGCGCAATCAGCACCCCCACCAGCAACAGCCAGGCCAGCGGCGCCAAGTCGTAAAGAGAATCTGGTTCCATTTCAGTTCAAGTACAAAACACGCCCATCAACCATGCCACCGGCCCCCTGTGCAAAGCGCGCAGCGCGAGCACCCCTTCCAGCAGACGCCGTGGATCTGGCTCTGCCAGTCCACTGGCGTCGCCCCCTGCAAGGGGGTTGGCGCAGCGGAACGCAGTCCGCGAAGCCTGGGGGTGTGCTCATCTACCGGCATCATCCCAAGACGATGACGCCCGCAGCAAACGCTCCAAATCACGCTTGGCCTTGGCAAACCCCTCCGCGTCCAGCGCAGGCGGGAACCGCATCATCCAGTTGCCTTGCGGGTCCACCACATACAGGTGGTCGGCCATTTGCTGGCCGGTGGCGGGTGCCAACCACCCACCGACGGCGGCTTCGGGCACACGCAGCACGGTGGCCTTGCCCAGGCCCGGCTGCAGGGCAGCCGCCACTGGCACATCGTCGGTCACCAGCCAGACCCAGTCCAGGCGGTCTTTTTCCTTGCCCAGGCTTTCACGCAGCTGGCGCTGCAGGTACAGGTTGTCCTGGCAGGCCTTTTCACAGGCACCACCCGCCACACTCACCAGCAGCCACTGGCCTTTGAGCGCACGCAGGGTGCCGCTGCTGCCGTCCAGCGCCACCGTCGCGACGTCGGGCACGGGGCGCTGGGGCTGAACCAGCTCACCAAAGTTGCGGCGGCCTTCGGGGCGGATCACGTAGTAGGTGAAGTACGAGGCGATGACCGGTGCGGCACAGGCCAGCAGCACGGCCAGCATCTTCCAGCGGCCGCGTGTGGTGCGTTGCTTTTGTTCAATCTCTGCTTCAGCGCCCTCGGGCGTTGGCAGGGAATGTACGGTCAGCCCCAGGGGCTGGTCATTCCGGCGCGGAGGCTGGGCTGCGGCGGGCGGGATGGAAGCGTCGGACAATTTGGAACCAGACATAAAGAAGTGTGATCAGGCCGGCCAGGCCGAACCATTGGAATGCGTAGCCGTAGTGTTTTTCAACGCCGGAGGCGACTTCGGGCCAGTCACGCAGCAGCCCTTCGCTGGCGTCACCGGTCTGCAGCACGGAGACATCGCGCAAAGGCAATTGCGTCTCGGCACGGAAGTCGGCCAGGTCGAGATTTTGCCGGATATGGGAAGACCTTTGTGCAGGCTTGCCAGCGCCGGTCGGGCTTTGCACCGCCGCAAACTCAAACAGCTTGGACGGTGGCCGCGCCACCCGCCCCTCCAGCGCCACCACACCTGTGGGGGTGTCCAGCGGTGGGAGCTGGGTGCGGTCGAGAAAGTTGCGCGGCAGCCAGCCCCGCTGCACCAGCACGACGTCTTGCGAGTTGTCCAGTTGCAGCGGCGTCACCACGTAAAAGCCGGGTTGGCCCCGCATCTGCCGGTTGTCCAGGTACACCGTGTACTGCGGCAGCCAGGTGCCCTGCAGCACGACACGGCGGTGCAGCACATTTGCTATATCTTTAGTAGCTGCCAGCGCAGGACCATCCAGCGCTGGAAGTGTTTTTTGTTCTGAAATGGCAGCCTGCAGAGCCTCTTTTTGTGCGGCCCGCGAAAGCTGCCAGCGCCCCAGCGACAAGGTGATGGCAATGGCCACCAGGGCCGCCACGGCAATCAGCACCCGGCGCCAGGTGCTGGCAGGCGCACCGGGGGGGGTGGAAGTGTCTGTGCTCACGGGATAATGCCAGTCATGAAGTACCTTGTTCTGCTCGCCTTTGTGGCGATTCTGGCCAGCCTGGCCACTGCCTTGTTTTTTATGCTGCGCGGGGGTGAAGCCAGCAAGGGCAAACGCGGCAACATGGCGCGGGCGCTGGCGTTCCGGGTGGGTTTCTCCATCTTGCTGTTCGCCTGCATCCTGCTAGCCTGGAAGTTCGGCTACATCCAGCCCACCGGGTTGCCCACCCACTGAACCCCTACACAAAGCTATTGTCGCCTCCAACAAAAAAGCGCCTTGCGGCGCTTTTTTTGCAGGCGTACACCCGGTATTACATCCAGTACACCAGCACGTACAGACCCAGCCAGACCACGTCCACAAAGTGCCAGTACCAGGCCGCACCTTCAAAGCCAAAATGGCGCTGGGGCGTGAAGTGGCCCTTTTGCAGGCGCAGGGTGATGAAGAACAGCATCAACATGCCCAGGAACACGTGGAAACCGTGGAAGCCCGTCAGCATGAAGAAGGTGGAGCCGAAGATGCCAGACGACATCTTGAGGTTGAGGTCGGTGTACAGGTGATAGTACTCATAACCCTGCACAAACAGGAACACCAGACCCAGCAGCACGGTGAGCCACATGAAGGCAATCGTCTTGCTGCGCTGGCCAGCCACCAGGGCATGGTGGGCGATCGTCAGCGTCACACCCGACGTCAGCAGCAACGCGGTGTTGATGGTGGGCAGCCAGAAAGGGCCCACCGTTTGGAAGGGCTCCACCGTGCCAGCCGGTGCGGCGGTAGCGCCGGCTTGGATGCTGGGCCACACGGCCTTGAAGTCAGGCCAGAGCAGTGCGTTTTCCAGGCTGCCCAGGGCAGGCACCGAGTGGGAACGCGCCCACCACAAGGCGGTAAAAAACGCGCCGAAGAACATCACTTCGGAGAAGATGAACCAGCTCATGCTCCAGCGGTAGGACAGGTCGATCTTGTGGCCGTACTGTCCGCCTTCGCTTTCGCGGATGGACTCGCTGAACCACTGGTACAGCACGGTCAGCCACCACAACATGCCAAAGGCCAGGGAATACATGCCCCATTCATGGCCGTTGATCCACTGGCCTGCACCCAGGATCACGAAGAACAGGCCAATCGAGGCCATGACCGGGTGGCGTGACGGCCCAGGTACGAAGTAATACGGGGCTGCGCTGGTGTGGGTTGCACTCATTTTTTCTACTCCTGGCTCTCGGTTCTCTGTCTATTTTTAAATTCTGATGGGGCGGGTGAACTCACACCACCCAATTGACCAGCGCAACCAGCGCCAGCACAAAAAGAATGGCGCCCGCGATGCCCACCGCCACGATGTGCAGCGGGTTCATCTTGATGTCTTGCTCAAACTCGCTGCCCTTGCGCAGCCCGATAAAGGACCACGCCACCATCTTGATGGTGCGCAAAAGGGAGGACTTGGGCTGCTCGGCCACGGGATGTTGGGGCTGCATCACAGACCTGCTTTCACGGCGGGCACCACATGCGCAGACGCATCTGCCGTGGTGGTGGCGGGCGCAGCGGGTGTTTTGCCACCCACTTCAAAGAAGGTGTACGACAAGGTGATGGTCTTCACGTCCTTCGACAGCTTCGGGTCGATCACAAATGCCACCGGCCATGATTTCTTCTCGCCAGGCTCCAGGGTGTACTGGCTGAAGCAGAAACACTCGAGCTTGTTGAAGTGGGCCGCAGCCTGCTTGGGCGCGTAACTCGGAATGGCCTGTGCGGCCATGCGGCGGTTCTGCGTGTTCTGGAACTCGTACATCACCGTGGTCAGCTCACCCGGATGCACTTCGATCGAGGTTTGTGCGGGCTTGAAGTCCCAGGGGCCACGCGCATTGGCGTCGAACTCGACCGTGATGGTGCGGGTCTTGTCCACCTGTGAGTTGGCAGGCAACGCAGCGGCATTGCCCGTTTTGCCATTGCCCGGAATCTGGCCTTCGGTGAGTGACAGGATGTTGATACCCGTCATCTCGCAGATGTGTTTGTAGATCGGGATCAGCGCATAACCGAACGCGAACATGCCGACCGTGACTACGATCAGTTTGCGCACCATTCGGAAATTTTCGCTGCGGATACTCATAACGTTCTGCTTACTGCGACAGCAAAGCCATCTTGACGAAGAAGCCGATAAAAAACACCACGGCAATGGACGCAAGGATGAGGCCCATGCGGCGGTTGTTTTTCTTTTGCTCTGGGGTCATGGCCATGTCCGGATCAACCGATCACGCGGGTCGCAGTTGCGTCCAGCTTGGGTGGGTTCTCAAAGGTGTGGAACGGTGCGGGCGACGGCACTTCCCATTCCAGGCCTTCGGCAGCTTCCCACGGTTTTTGGGGTGCTGGCTCACCCTTGCCACGCATGGCGGGGAGAACGATACACACGAAGAAGTACACCTGCGCGATACCGAATGCAAAACCACCCACCGACGCAATGGCGTTGAAGTCGGCAAACTGCATCGGGTAGTCGGCATACCGGCGTGGCATACCGGCCAGGCCCAGGAAGTGCATCGGGAAGAAGGTGATGTTGAACGCAATCAGCGACCACCAGAAGTGGATCTTGCCGCGGGTCTCGGAGTACATCACACCGGTCCACTTGGGGGCCCAGTAGTAGTAACCGGAGAACATGGCGAACAGCGAACCTGCCACCAGCACATAGTGGAAGTGGGCCACCACGTAGTAGGTGTCCTGCAGCTGGATATCGATCGGTGCCACAGCCAGGATCAGGCCGGTGAAACCACCCATGGTGAACACAAAGATGAAGCCCACGGCAAACAGCATCGGGGTTTCAAACGTCATGGAGCCGCGCCACATAGTGGCAACCCAGTTGAAAATCTTCACGGCGGTCGGCACGGCAATCAGCATCGTGGCGTACATGAAGAACAGCTGGCCCGTCACCGGCATACCGGTGGTAAACATGTGGTGCGCCCACACGATGAACGACAGGATGGCAATCGACGAGGTGGCGTACACCATCGAGGCGTAACCAAACAGCTTCTTGCGGGCAAAAGCGGGAACCACCTGGCTGATGATGCCGAAGGCCGGCAAGATCATGATGTACACCTCGGGGTGGCCGAAGAACCAGAA
>JAGOEY010000090.1 GCA_017997515.1 Burkholderiaceae bacterium
CCCGACAACATGCCGTCGCGGCCGATGTCGGTGTAGATGATGGATTCAACGCCCCAGTCCTCGAACTTCTTCGCCAGATCCACCACTTCGTGGCCGGTGAGTTTGCTCCAGCCATCGGTGGCAACTTTGCCGTCCTTGGCGTCGAGGCCCACGATGATGTGGCCGCCGAATGCGCTGCAAGCGTCCTTGAGGAAGCCCGGGTTCTTGACCGCAGCGGTGCCGATGATCACGTAGCGCAGGCCGCCGTCGATGTATTTTTCGATGGTGTCGAGGTCCCGGATACCGCCACCGAGCTGCACCGGAATGTCGTCACCGACCGCCTTGAGGATGGAGCGGATGGCCGCGTAGTTTTGCGGCTTGCCCGCAAACGCACCGTTCAAATCCACCAGATGCAGGCGGCGTGCGCCCTGCGCGACCCATTTGAGGGCCATCGCGGCGGGGTCTTCGCCGAAGGTGGTGGACTGGTCCATGTCGCCTTGTTTGAGGCGAACGCAGTGGCCGTCTTTCAGGTCAATTGCAGGAATGAGAAGCATGGTGCTGGAGCGCGTTTTATCAGCGGTTAAAGAAAATCAGGGATTCCAGTGGAGGAAGTTGCGATACAGCTTGAGGCCGTATTCCGCACTTTTCTCGGGGTGAAACTGGGTAGCAAAAATATTATCCCGCGCGACGGCTGCGGTAAAGCGGGCGCCGTAGTCGGCCTCACCCACGCTGTGTAACGCGGACGCAGGCTGGGCATAAAAGCTGTGCACGAAGTAGAAGTAGCTGTTGTCGGGCACACCGTCCCACAGCGCGTGGGGCTGGGCCTGGGCAACCTGGTTCCAGCCCATCTGGGGCACCTTGAACCGGCTGCCGTCGGGCTGGGTGCGGCCTGCCAAGTCGAACTTGCGCACGCGGCCCGGGATCAGGCCCAGGCCGGGGGTGTCTTGTTCTTCGCTGTGGTCGAGCAGCATTTGCATGCCCACACACACACCCATCAGCGGCTTGTTCGCTGCGGCGTGGATGACGGCGTCGAACATGCCGGAGTCGTGTAACTCGCGCATGCAGTCGCGCATGGCGCCCTGCCCTGGCAACACCACACGTTCTGCGGCCATGACTTCTTCGGGCCGGGTGGTCCACACCACGTCCACCCCGCTGCCTTGCGCAGCGTGGATGACGGCCTGCGTGACGGAGCGCAGGTTACCCATGCCGTAGTCCACCACTGCCACTGTTTTTGCTGCGTTTTTCATAGCTGGTTGCGCACGTCGGACAAGCGCAAAGTGCCAATTTCGTTCATAAAACTACAAGGAACCCTTGGTCGAGGGGATCACACCTGCCGACCGGGGGTCGCGCTCCAGCGCGGCGCGCAGGGCGCGGGCGAAGGCTTTGAACACGGTTTCGCACTGGTGGTGGGCGTTGATACCTTTGAGATTGTCGATGTGCAGCGTCACGCCCGCATGGTTCACGAAGCCCTGGAAAAACTCGTAGGTCAATTGGGTGTCAAAGCCGCCAATGCTGCCGCTGGTGAACGGAATGTGCAAGTGCAGCCCGGGCCGGCCCGAGAAGTCAATCACGACGCGGCTGAGCGCCTCGTCCAGCGGCACATAAGCATGGCCGTAGCGACGGATGCCTTTCTTGTCGCCCACGGCCTTGGCAACGGCCTGGCCCAGGGTGATGCCCACGTCTTCGACCGTGTGGTGGCCGTCGATGTGCAGGTCGCCTTCGCACTGGATGTTCAGGTCAATCAAGCCGTGGCGCGCGATCTGGTCGAGCATGTGGTCAAAGAAACCGATGCCGGTGGACAGGCTGGCCTGGCCGGTGCCGTCCAGGTTGACGCGGGCGGTGATCTTGGTTTCGGCCGTGTTGCGGCTGACTTCGGCAATCCGGTCAAGTGCAGGGTCGGCAGCCGGGTCAATAAAAGTCGTTGTGGGGGTCGTCATAGGGATTCCTGGAGTGCGGCCAGCATGTGCGTGTTCTCGGCGGCGGTGCCGACTGTGAGGCGCAGGCAATTGGCCAGCAATGGGTGCATTTTAGAAACGTTCTTGACCAGCACCTTCCGTGCCCGCATACCGTCGAAGGTTTTGGCGGCATCGGGTACCCGCAGCAACACCATGTTGGCGTCGCTGTCCCAAGCGGTAACACCGGGCATATTGCGCAATGCTTCCAAAACAATAGCGCGCTGCGTCCGCAGGTCCTGCGCTTGCGCTTCAAAAGTATCTTGGTGCTCCAGCGCAAACAGCGCGGTTTCGCAGTTCAACACGCTGATGTTGTACGGCGGTCGCACCTTGTCGATCTCGTGCACCAGCGCAGCCGGGCCGACCATGTAGCCCAGGCGGATGCCCGCCAAACCGAATTTGCTGAGCGTGCGCATCAGCAGCACATGGCTGTGGCGCGCGGGTGCAGCGCGGATTTCGTCGATCCAGCTGTGGCTGGAAAACGGCTGGTAGGCCTCGTCCATCACCACCAGCCCACCAATCTGCGCCACGGCGTCGATGGTCTGGTGGATGGCGGCGCGGTCCCACAGGTTGGCGGTGGGGTTGTTCGGATAGGCCAGGTAGGTGATGGCCGGACGGTGCTGCGCGATCGCGGCCAGCATGGCGGGCAGGTCGAGGTCAAAGTCGGCCGCCAGCGGCACGCCATGGAAGGCCAGGCCTTGCAGCTGGGCACTCATCGCGTACATCACGAAGCCGGGCACCGGCGCGAGGATGGACGCCCCGTGCACATCGCAGGCCAACGCCAGCAGCGAGATCAGTTCATCCGAGCCATTGCCCAGCATCAGCGCGTAACCCTCGGGCATCTGGGCATAGGTAGCCAGCGCAGCCTTCAGGTCGTCCGTGCGGCTGCCGGGGTAACGGTTCAGCGCCAAGGCACCCAGGCGCTGGCCCAGCGCGGCCTGCAGGTGCGCGGGCAGGCGGTGCGGGTTCTCCATCGCGTCGAGCTTGAGCATGCCGTCAGAGTCCTGCACGGCATAGGCGTGCATGGACTGGATGTCGGTGCGGATGCGGTTGAGGGGGTTATGGGTTGCGGTCATGGCGTGGAATCCAGAAGTTCAATGCCGACTTTGAAAGGGTTGATGACCTGTACGCCACCGTAATGCTGCCCGTGCGACATGTCTTCACTCAGAAGGTAACGGCAGCCCAAATGCTGGGCCGCTGCCACCACCAGGCTGTCCCAGTAGTGCAGGCCATATCGGCTCTCCACCGCCCAGGCGGACTCCACCGTGGCGTGGTCGATTTGCCAGGGCTGCCACAGCTCGTAGCGGCGCACCTCGGCACGGGCGTCACCTGCGGGCATGGGAGGCTTGATTTTGCGGGTGGCAATGACGTAGAACTCGTTTAAAACCTGCGTACTCAGGCGTCCCACGCCACGCTGCCACAGCACTCCCAGCCAGTCGATGGCGGCTTTTTGCTTGGCCGGGTCGGCACTGTCTTCGCTGTAGATCAGGATATTGGCGTCGACAAAAACGCTGAGTGCTTCACTGCTCATGCGCCGCGATCGTAGACGTCAGCACGCTGGGGGTAGGCCTGACCGTCTGACTTCCAGAGCCGCGCCTTGGTTTGCCAATCGTGCATGGCGCGCTGGTACGCATCGGTGCGCTGCATCTTCTCCGCCAGCATCTCTCCCACCAGCCGCGACACACTGGTGTTGCGCTTGGCCGCCTCGATACGTGCCCATTCCAGGGCCGCATCTTCCATGGTGATGGTGACGTTTTTCATGGTTTGGATTTTACACGAAGTTCGTGGCGCACGATTTTTGTGTAAATCTTGTCTGGCAGCAAAAAAACATCCAAAATATAAATGAAAACACACCGAAATGCCCGCTGAATATGCGCAGACAGCTACTACATTTATAGCAAATTTCGCCTGCCAATGGCCAGCACATCGTGCAAGCTTGCTGCAAATGGATGGCCCAGCGCTGCAGCGTCGGGCTTGCCTGGCAGGTTTTTGTAGTCCCACGCCATGCCTTCAAAGTCAGTTGCAGGCTCCACGTCGTACACCAGGTACGTCGCCTGTGTCGTTCGGCTGGGGTAATCCATGGCGGTCAGGTCGGCGGCTGAATGAACCTGTGGGCCATCGGCAGGGTTGATGATTCGCCACAAACCGGGCACGGCCTCCTGCTTGTCGCCATGCAAAAGCAAATAGGTGGCACCCACCACCTGCGCAGACAAACGCAGCGCACCCGGCGTGTTGCCCATACGGAAGTTGTATTTACCCTTTTCCCTAATCCATTGCAGGTGCGCGTCGCTTTTGACCCAGCCCACCAAAACAAACGTTTCACGCAAGGGCGCAGCACGCAAAGCACTGCCGACAGCTTTTTCAGGCACAGCCCCGTAAACGGCGCGTTTGTCTTGTGCGCTGGGTGGCGGAGCTGGCTGGTGGGCCTCATAGGTCTGCCACGTGTGGAAGCTGCTTTGCTCACGCGCACTGGCGCGATCGGCCACGTGGCTCACCACGTCGCGCAAAAAAGACTCAAGCACCGCCGTGCCCACACCGGGCCGCAATGCAAATGCCCCCAGGCCCGGCAACACCTCATGAAAACTCTCCAGCCGTTTGTCTGCGCCTGACTTGCCGGGGTACACCACATAGGCACCCTGTGTGCGGCGAATGGCATCGCGGTAGGCGTGCATCTTGAGCAGGTCGGCGCGTTTGTAGGTCCCTCGGGCCTCCTGCTGTTTGTCCTGGTCCAGCTCCGCCGCCAGGGCGTCATCGTCCAGCGCTACCCCGTCATCCGCCTCGCGCAGCAGCGCGGCCACCTGGTCGATGCGGTATTTGGCATCAAAGTGCACATGCACCATCAGCTCTTGTTGCTCGGCATCAGCGGCAGAAAAGCCCACCGGCCACAGGCTCAGCGTGTAGTCAGGCCGCAGGTTTTCCGTCCACGACCCGGCCGCGCGGGCCTGACTGGTGGCCCGAAAACTGCGGTTGTAGCTGAACTGCACCTCCAGCATCCGGCCCGGCTGGGTAGAGCGACCTTCCATGGGGATGAATTTTCCGGCCTTGAGCTTCAGACCAAAACCGTCAGCGGTGGGCTCCAACAGATGCGCACTGGCGGGCTTGTCCAGCTTGAACACTTCTTTCACCACGGCCAGGAGCTCAAAGAACACCCAATACTCATAGAGCGTTGCGACATCGCGCTGCCCCGCACCAAAAACCTGCTCACCGCCATGCCAGACCAGCTTGGCCGCCATGGCAAAGTTCAGCCACGCCTGCAGCACCTCGCGGTACCCTTCACGGCGCTGCAGCGTGGGGCTGCCCAATGGCAAAAACGTGGGCTCCCCCACATGGCGCAGCACGTTGGAGGCCAAGGCTTCGTCCAGCCGCGCACGCAGCACTGCGACCTCTTGCAGCAAACGGGCATCTTTGGCACGGTCCACCACCGCCTTGTCCATGGCCACCAGAAACCGCTGAAAAGACTGCAGCGCAAACTTGACAAATCGGTTCTCGGGGGTGTCCTCCGTCACCGTGGCGCGGCTTACGGTCACGCGCTCGGGCAGCGTGGGCAAGGTGGCATGCAGTGGGTGGGTTGCAGGCACTTGCACCCGGCGACTGCCCTGCGCCAGCTGCCGCTGCACCTTGCCCGAAGGCTTGAAGCCGCGCGAAATAACACGCTCTTCTTGTGCGTGCTGCCACAGCTGGTGCGGGTGGGTTGTGATGCGGTGCAAGGCATTGTCAAACGCCGGGCTTTGCAGCAAGGCGCGCACAAAGGCAAAACGCTGGGCAATAGTGGCGGGGTCTTTGCCAGGGTCGGGCTCGGCGTTGAACACAGACGGCGCACGCAACTCTTGCAGCAAATCCATGCAATGCGTGGTGATGTCGCCCAGCATCTGCTGGTAGTCGGCCTTGTAGTTGAGCTTGCGCGAGCGCACCTCCAAGCTGGCGTGCGCCAGCACCGCGCCACTGGCGTCGCGCACCACCAGCGGCAGCTGGCCGGTAGCCAGGCCGGGGCTCAGCACCCCACAGTGCGCACGCCCCGCCACCCGGCTGGGCAAAATCACACCCTGGGTGTCAGCGTAGTGCTGCGCCAGCCCCAACGTGTACAGATCACACGACAACTCATATTCATACCGCACCCCTTCCAGCAGCTGCGTGGGGGCATCACCATCGGCAAGGGCCTGTGCAGCGGGCACGGTGATAAGCGGCTCCAAACCCGAAGGCTGCACCGTCCAGCGGCCTTGCACATACACCGTCAGCGAACACAGTACGCTGCCGTCGGGCCTCACAAAGTCCAGCGCAGCGGTGTCAGCCATGGGGAAAATCCGCAGCCATCAACGCCAGGCCTCACGCCTCGGCAAAGCTGGTGAAACCGTCACGAACCAAACGCTCTTGCATACGTTTGACCTTCTCGCCCGTCAGCACCAAAGCGTGCTGGGTGGCAAACGTGTCGAGAGCCTTCAGCACCGCATCCAGCTTGCGCGCCGAGCCATGCAGCTTGGGCATGAGCTTTTGCACCACCTGGGCATCCAGCGCATCTTTGTACTGCCAGTCTAGGCCAGACAACTCCTTGTGGATGACCATAAACCGCGCAATCTCCTTGGCAGTGCGAAACCCGAACTCGGCTCCCACGCCAACCAGCGCGTCAAACACCTGCAGCAAATCCGCCTTCAACTTGGGAGCCACCGCCGCGCCCTGCGTATCGACCAATGCGGAGATGTCCGCATCGGCCTGGGCGCGCGCGACAAAAGCCGTAGCAAAGCCCGCTCCCTGCGATGCCAACCCGTCCAGGTCAATGCCCGCAGGGTCGTCCAGGAAGGCACCCATCTGCGCCGCCGTCGCCCGAAACTCAATCACATTGACCCGGTCCAGCACCTTGGGGCTGAACATGTAGGTGGTCTCATCCACATTCACCGTGCCGATGATGAACAGGTTGTCGGGCAAAGCCACACTGCTGGGCACCTCGACCCCACCCGCGCCACCGACACCGCCAGCCTGCAAACCAGC
>JAGOEY010000091.1 GCA_017997515.1 Burkholderiaceae bacterium
CAGGGCATCCGTATTGGCCAGGACAAGGGCCGCAACAAAAGTGCCGTCAAGGTCTGGGACCAGCGCGCTTACAAAGACTACGACGACACGCAGGAGCTGGGCACGCGCAACATCAAGGTGGCGCTGCGCCGCCTGCGCAAGTTTGCGCGCCAGGGCAGTGAAGACGAGCTGGACCTGGACGACACCATCCGCTCGACCGCCGCCAACGCCGGTTACCTCGACATCAAAATGCGGCCCGAGCGCCACAACAACGTCAAAGTGCTGCTGCTGATGGACGTGGGCGGCACCATGGACGAACACGTGGCGCGGGTCGAAGAGCTGTTTTCGGCGGCCAAGGCCGAGTTCAAACACCTGGAGTTCTATTACTTCCACAACTGTGTGTACGACTTCATGTGGAAGAACAACCGCCGCCGCTTCAGCGAAAAGTTCGCCACCTGGGACATCCTGCGCAAGTACAACAAGGACTACAAGCTCATTTTTATTGGCGACGCCACCATGAGCCCGTACGAAATCCTGCAGCCCGGCGGCAGTGTCGAATACAACAACGAAGAGCCCGGTGCCGAGTGGTTGCAGCGCCTGACCACGGCGTTCCCCAAGTTCGCCTGGATCAACCCCGAGCCCCAGGGCGTGTGGCAATACCGCCAGAGCATCAGCATGGTCCAGCAGCTGATGGGCCAGCGTATGTACCCTTTGACACTCAAGGGCCTGGAGGAGGCCATGCGCCTGCTGTCAAAATAGGCGTATGCCCAGGTTTTTCTCCGTATCCGCGCCGGCTGCCTTGCCGGCGTTTTTTTTGGCCAGCGCCCTTTTGCTGCAAGGGTGCAGCCTGCTGCCGCAAAAAGACGCCGCTGCAGCCAATGGCAGCGCCGCCGTCACCTCCGGCGCCCCGGTGCGCAGCGGCGCGGATGACAAGGCGGCCCAACGTGATGCGTTTTCCATCGACGTGAAGGCACCGCCCAACATCGCCGACTACCTCACCCGCCATCTGGAGCTGCAGCGCTTTCGCCAGCTGAGTGACCTGACCGCCACCGAACTTTCACGCCTTTTGGGCGCAGCTGACGCCAACACACGTGAACTGCTGGGAACCCTGGGTTATTTCTCGCCAACGCTCCAGCTGGAAATGCGTGAAACCCCTGACAGCACCGTCGCCCAACGTGAGGTCATCATGACCGTGGAGCCCGGACGCCAGACCCGCATCAGTGATGTGTCCGTCGACTTCACCGGCCCCATCCAGTACGACCCCTCGGCAGACGCCCAGCGTGAAGACATCGTGGGTGGCTGGAGCCTGCGGCCCGGCCAAGGCTTCACCCAGACCGGCTGGGACTCCGCCAAAAACGGGGGCCAGCGCAAACTCAACCGGCTGCGTTTCCCCACCGGCACCATCAGCCACAGCCTGGCGGACGTGGATGCCGATGCCGCCGAGGCCCACCTGAGCGTCACCTACGACTCGGGCCCGGCATTCCGCTTTGGCCCGCTCCAGACCGTGCCCGAAAACACCCAACGCTACGGGCACGAAGCCGTGCGTTTGCTGGCCCGTTTGCCCACCGGGGCCGACTACGACGAAAGCGTGATGCTGCAAGCCCAGCTGCGCCTGGCCAGCAGCGGGTATTACGACTCCGTCTTCCTGGTGATGGACACCGAAGCACCCGACCCGCTGACCGCCCCCGTGATTGCGCAATTGCGCGAGGCGCAGTACCAGCGCCTGGTGTTTGGTGTCGGCATCAGCACCGACACCGGCGCACGCTTCAGCATCGACCACATCCACAACGAGCCCATCGTTGGCTGGCGCGCCCTGTCCAAACTGGCCTACGACAACGAAACCGCCACCATCAGCAGCGACTGGATGTCCCTGCCCAATGAAAGCGGCTGGCGCAAGGTGGTGGGCGGCTCGCTCAAACGCGAAGAAGTGGGCAGCTACACCGTCAACAGCAGCCGTGTGCGCGGCGGCCGCAGCCAGGAAGATGGCAACCATATCGACCGCAGCCACATCCTGCAGTTCGACTCCACCCACAACCAGGGCTTGGACGCGCCCCCTTCCGCATCCGCCGTGAGCCTGACCTGGGGCTGGACCGGCCGCTACTTCGACAGCCTGATTGCACCGTCACGCGGCATGGGCCTGGCCGTGGAAGTGGGCCCCGGCATCACCTTGACCGGTGAACGGCTGCCGTTTGGCCGGGTCTATGCGCGCTGGCTCGGGTTTCTGCCCACCGGCGAAGTGCGGGCCGACGACGGCAGCATGCGCAGAAGCCGCCTGGCGCTGCGGGCCGAAGCCGGTGCCGTGGTGGCCAAAGACACGGCCCGTATCCCCAACACCCTGATGTTCCTGACCGGGGGTGACACCACCGTGCGGGGTTACGGCTACCGCAAGATTGGTGTGCGTATCAACAACGGGGAAACCTATGCCGGGCACTACCTGCTGTCGGGCAGCGTGGAATGGCAGCGCCCGCTCGTGATTGGCGGCGAAATGACTGATTTTGAAGCGGTCACCTTCATCGACGCCGGTGCCGTGGCCGACAAGCTGGGCGACATGAGCGTCAAGGTCGGTGTGGGTGTGGGGGGCCGCTGGCGCAGCCCTATTGGGGCCATCCAGTTCGACCTGGCCTACGGCGTTGCCGTCAAACGCCTGCGCGCACATTTGCAGCTGGGCTTTTCTTTCTGATGACCCCGATACAGCCGACCCCGCCCACCCAGTCCATGTCCCATCCCGAGTTCCCGACCCCGCCGGACCCGTTTGCACCGGCCCAGCCCACACCACCACCGCCCCCACCCCGGCGTTCACGCGTGTGGCGCTTTCTCATCTGGGGCGTGATTGACCTGCTGGCGCTGGCCCTGGTGCTGGCAGGGGCCTTCTGGTGGTGGACCGGCTCGGACCAGTCGCTGGCCACCAGCCTGGCCCAGGTGCAGCGGTTTCTGCCCGCCGACCAGACCCTGACCACCCGCGACGTCAAAGGATCCCTGCGCCACGGCGGCCACATTGGCGGGCTGCGCTGGACCAGCCCGGGCATGGCGGTGGACGTGGAAGGCCTGGATATTGGCTGGCAGGTGCGCCCCTTGTTTGGCCGCGAAGTGAAGCTGGGCGAAGTCCACGCACGTTCGGTCGTGATTGAAGCGCTGGGGCCACCCAGCGACACCCCTACAGAACCGCTGCAGTCGCTGCTGCTGCCCATCCAGGTGGATGCCCCCTTCCGGGTGGACGACCTGCGCTGGGTCGGTCAGCCACCATTACAGGCCACCGCCCTGGCAGGCCATTACCGCTTTGACGGCACCCACCACAAGCTGACCATCGACGGTGTGGACATTGCCGATGGCCACTACAGCGCCACCGTGCAGTTGCAAGGCGCAGCCCCCATGGCGCTGAACGCCACCCTCGACGGACGTATCACCACACCCGTGCCGGGTAGCAACAACGCCCCCTTGGCCGTGGTGGCCCAGGCCACGGTGGAAGGCACCCTGGCCGGTGCCGATGCCCGCCTGCAGGTGAAGGCCCAGCTGCAACCCGACCCGGCCACAGAGCTTGCGAAGGGCCAGCAGGCCATGCAAGCGCAAGTGCAGGCAGAGATTGCGCCCTGGGCACCCCAGCCCCTCGTGCAGGCCCAGGCCGCGTTCAGCGCCTTGAACCTGGCCCAGCTCTGGCCGCAGGCCCCCGTCACCCGGCTGGACGGCACCGTCACCGCCGGTGCACCGGCCACGCCACCCACAGGGGCCACAGGGGCCAGCGGCGTGTGGCAGATCGAAGCCAACATCCGCAACAGCCTGCCCGGCCCTTGGGACACCAACCGCCTGCCGCTGGACCAACTGGCCGCACAGGCCCTGTTTGACGGCACCACATGGACAGTTCCACGTGCCACCCTGCGCACCGGCCCGGGTGAAGTGGCCTTGCAAGGCAGCTGGAGCCCGGCCCCCGCGCCCTGGCAGGCCAACGCCACCGTGCGCAACCTTTCACCCGCAACGCTCCACACCCAGCTGGCCCCCGCCGCCCTCAGTGGCACGGCCAAAGCCTCACAGGCCGGGGACATGCTGGCGTTTGACGTGGCCATTAACTCCGCCACCAAAGCCAGCGCCCCGCCGCGCACCCTCCGACTGGACAGCGTGGTGGCGCAAGGCCAATGGGGCCGCGACATCCTCACGCTCAAAAACCTGCGCATCTTGGCCGACCAGGCCCAGGTGCAAGCCCAGGGGCAGGTCACCACCACACCGGCCACCGCCACCACAGCAACATCTGTCGCAGCGGTCAAAGGCCAGCTGTCAGCCACCGTGCCCGGTGCCCAGGCCCGTCTTGACGGCACCATGGCCCCTACGCAAGGCGCAGGCACGCTGGACGTCACACTGGCCGACGCGGGCAAGGCCCAGCGCTGGGTCGAAAGTTTGCCTGGCCTGGCCGGCAGTTTCTCGGGTGCCAGCCTGCAGGGCGACGCGTCCCTCAAAGGCAGTTGGCAAGGCGGCTGGCAGTCGGTGCAGATGCGCGTGCTGAACGGCAAGGCGCCCCCCGCCAGTGCAGGCAACCTGACCGTGCAGGCCAACCTGGCCGTGCCCACACTCAACCTGCAGCTGCCGCCCACCGACCCGAAGCAGGACAAGACCTCCGTGCAGCTGCGGGGCGTACGCGCCGAACTCGCGGGCCACCTGGCGCAGGCCAGCCTGGCAGTCAAGGGTGAAGCCCTGTCTGGCACCCAGACCATCCGTCTGCAAACCCGCCTGGACGGCGGCATGGACAACCCCGACCAGTGGCGCGCCACCATCGCCAGCCTGCAACTGCAGTTGCAAGACGCCCCGCAGTCCAGCCCGTGGACCCTGCAGCTGGACAGCCCCACCAACGTCACCGTGCGCAACACCACGGCTGCCGCAGGCACACCAGACATAAACGTCCAGGCCTCGGCCAGCACCGCCTCACTCACCGGCCCGGTGCCGGGCAAGGTGCAGCTCGCGTGGGAGCCCCTGCGTTACAGCCGCACCGGCCCGGCCGACGCGCCCCGCCACCGCCTGCAAAGCAAAGGCCAGCTGCAAGGCCTGCCCATCACCTGGGCCCAGGCGCTGGCCAACGTCGGCAACACCACCGCCAGCAATTTCGGGGTCACGGGCAACCTGGTGTTTGGCGGCAACTGGGACATCGACGTGGGCGACAGCCTGCGGGTGCATGCCCAGCTGGCGCGCACCAGCGGCGACGTGCAGGTGCAGACCGGCGACATCCCCAACCCCACGGTCATCACCAGCTCCGGTGCCAGCACCGGCCCCACGGCCGTGACCGGCGGCCCCCGGCCCGTAGTGCCCGTGCCGCTGGGGCCCACCACCAGCGCAGGGGTTCGCCAGGCCCAGCTGACGCTGGACGCCACCGACAAAAACGTACGCGCCCAACTGATCTGGGACAGCGCCAACGCAGGCCAGGCCCAGGCCGATGCCAGCACCCAGCTCACGCCCAACGGCGGCGGCTGGCAATGGGCCCCCGACGCGCCCCTGAGCGGCAAGGTGCAGGCCAACCTGCCCAGCATTGGCGCATGGTCGGTGCTGGCCCCGCCGGGCTGGCGCGTACAAGGCACCCTCAACGCCAACGCCCAGCTCAGCGGCACCCGCAACGCCCCCCGCTGGGCCGGCACCCTGGCCGCAGACAACCTGGCCATCCGCTCGGTGGTGGACGGGGTGGACCTGCAAAACGGCCGCCTGCGCGCCAGCCTGAACGGCCAACGCATCGACATCACCGACTTCACCCTGCGCGGTGGCACCGGCAGCAGCACCCGCATCAGCGGCTTCAGCGGCAACCGCACCTCCGATGCCCCCGGGGAGGGTGGGGTGTTGTCAGGCCGGGGTTTTGCCACCTGGGCCGCTGCAGATACAGGTGCTGGTGCTGGTGCAGCCACCGGCTCCGGCATCCGCATGGAGTTCGACGCCGAAGCCAAGGCCCTGCGCGCCATGGTGCGCTCAGACCGGCAAGTCACCCTGTCCGGCACCATGCAGGCCCGGCTCAACGACGGGCAGTTCACCCTGCGCGCCAACCTCAAAACCGACCGCGCCGCCATCATCCTGCCGGATGAGTCTGCGCCGCAGCTGGGCAAGGACGTGGTGGTGCGCTCGGCCAGCCACACCAAACCGGCACCTGCACCCGCGGCGGCCCCCACCGACCAGCCCGTGGCACGTGTACAAACCCCCAAACCACCCGACGTGGCCATCACCTTCAACCTGGGCAACGACTTTGCGGTGCAAGGCCACGGCGTCACCACCCGGCTGACCGGTGAGCTGGACATCCGCAGCACCCAGGGCCTGGGCAGCCCGCCCCGTGTCACCGGCGAAATCCGCACCGACAACGGCAAGTACCGCGCCTATGGCCAGCAGCTCGACATAGAAACCGGCGTTGTTCGTTTTAACGGCACGCTGGAAAACCCCTCCCTCGACGTGCTGGCGCTGCGCCCCGACATCTCCGTGCGGGCCGGTGTCCAAATCACCGGCACCGCCCAGTCGCCCCGCGTGCGCCTGTACTCCGACCCGGTCATGCCCGACGCAGAAAAGCTCTCCTGGGTTGTGCTGGGCCACAGCACCGCCAACGGCGGGGCCGAAGCCGCCCTGCTGCAACAGGCTGCCCTGTCACTGCTGGGCCGCCGTGGTGTGGGCCCGGGCAGCGTGGCCAACCGGCTGGGGCTGGACGAAGTGGACTTTCGCGCCCCCGCCGACGGCGAAAGCGCCAGCGGCGCCGTGCTCACCTTCGGCAAACGCTTCTCGCAGCGCATGTACGTCACCTACGAAAGCACCCTGACCAGCGCGCTGGGCACCCTGTTCATCTTCTACGACCTGACCCGCAACCTCACCCTGCGCGCCCAGACCGGCACCCGCAGCGCGGTCGATTTGATCTACACGGTGAACTTCGACTGA
>JAGOEY010000092.1 GCA_017997515.1 Burkholderiaceae bacterium
CGTGGCGGAACATCTCCAGCACGCGGGGGGCCAGCTTTTCCTGGCAGTAGGCGTAGGCGGCGTCGCGCACCATCCGTTCGTCTTCGGTGAGCTGCTGGTCCAGCAGGAAGGGGTCGGCCCATTGGAAAGGGGCTTTGGTGTTGGACATGGTGGAGTCTCCTGGCAAGTCGGTGAAAAGGGGTGGGGTGAATGGCCGCCATCGTAGCCCCGCAGTGCCAGGTGGGCAATCGATGATTTCACATCGAGATATGAAAAAACTGAACTCCAAAGGCAAATATCGGCAAAATTAACCAATTCATGGGCTTTTGAATTGCTGAATCCGCATGCGACGCAAAATACCTTCCACCCAGGCGCTGGCCTGTTTCGAGGCGGCGGCCCGCCACGAAAGTTACACCCGCGCCGCCCAGGAGCTGAGCCTGACGCAAAGTGCCGTCTCGCGCCAAATCACCGCGCTGGAAGACTTTCTGGGTGTGCCGCTGTTTCGCCGCACGCGGCATGGCGTGGCGCTCACACCCAGCGGCCTGGGTTACTGGCGCCAAGTCAGCCGCCGCCTGCAGGGGCTGGAGCGCGACACGCTCGACGTGATGACCCGGCGCGGCCTGGGTGGCGCTTTGGCACTGGCGGCGGTGCCCACCTTTGCCACCCGCTGGCTGATTCCGCGTCTGCCGCTGCTGGCCGCGCAGCACCCCGACATCGTGGTGCACATCGACACCCGCACCCGCCCGTTTTTGTTTGGCGACACCGAATTTGATGCAGCGTTGTTCGCAGGCACGGCTGACCAAGTGGCCAACTGGCCCGGCACCCGGGCTATCCATTTGATGCAGGAAGACGTGGTGCCCGTGTGCAGCCCCCGCTTGCTGCAAGGCCCCACTGCGCTGACGCCCGCGCAGATTGCGGGCATGCCGCTGCTGCAGCAAAGCACCCGCCCCTATGGCTGGCGTAAATGGTTTGATGCCCAGCAGGCCGACGCGCCACTGGCCATGGACGGGCCCCGTTACGAGTTGTTTTCGATGCTGGCCGTGGCTGCGTCCCACGGCCTGGGTGTGGCGCTGATGCCGGTGATGCTGATCGAGGCCGAACTGGCGCGTGGTGAACTGGTGGTGGCCTGCCACCGGCCTTTACACGGGGAGCGGGGCTACTACCTGGTCACCCCGGTGCAGGAAGAAGATGCCCCCGTGGTGGTGGTGTTCAGTGCGTGGTTGAAGAGCGTGGCGCAGAACAGCGCCGCTGTGGGTGTGGGCGGGGTGAATGGGGTGAGCGGGGCGGTGTAGGCCTGTTATTTCTCAGCCGCAAGCGCCTCATGCCCTTTCACCGTCACCGCCAAAACCCGGGCAAATTGATGGGCCTCGGCGGCACCTGGCGCAGGCAGCAGTACGGCCAGGTGGCCTGACGCCCGCAGCACCCGCAGCTTGTCGATTTGGGCAACATCGGTCACGGTCAGCGGCAGCTCTTTGCTGGCAATTTCGCGTAGCAGTTCCAGTGGCATTTTTCTCCCCCTTGTTCTGCAGGATTTTTGCACAGTTGCCGGGTTGGATGTTACAAAGTAAGTCTAAATTGTGTCCCCATCCCCTCCTGTGCCTAGCCCTGGTTCAACCCTGGATCATCTTCAGTGTGGCCTGGGTCAAAGGGCTGTCAGGCAGCGCCAGTTCACTCACCAGGTTGAAGTGGTTGCAGTGGGGCGTGTCGACCCGTGCCACGGGGTAGTTTTGGGCGCGCCAGGCCGTCTCGTAGGCGAGGGTCTGGTTTTTGAAACCATCGGTTTCGAGCCCGCCCACCGCCAGCACCAGCGGCGTGGGGGTGTCGGGCAGGTGGTACAGCGGACTCAGGCGGCGGGCTTGCTCAGGTGTCAGGCGCAGCCACTCGTTGATATGGGTGCCGCACAGCGGCTGGATGTCGTACAGCCCGCTCAAGCCCACGCCGCCCTGGATCACCACCGGCGGCAGCCCATACGAGGCCTGCCAACCTGATGCCAGCACCATGCCGACAAGGTGGCCACCGGCCGAACTGCCGCTGGCGTACATACGGTCCGGGTCAATGCCATAGGCCGCGCCATGGCGGTGCAGCCAGGCCACGGCGCTGCGCACTTCGCGCACCGTCTCGGGCAGCGTGGCCTCGGGCAGCAAGGGGTATTCCAGCGTGGCCACGGCAACCCCCGCGTCGGTGAAGACCTTGGCCATCATGGCCGAGTCTTCCTTGCGCAGCGCACGCCAGTACCCGCCGTGGATAAAAATCAGCAGCGGTGCCGGGTGGTGCGCACCCGCAGGCAGATACAGGTCAAGCCGCTCGGCCACCCCCATGCCATACCGCAGGTCGTACATGCCCACACACTGCTGGCGCGCCAGCGCCGAGCTTTGCACGTAGTCACGCATACAGGCGTCAAAGTCGGCAACCGACGCCCGCGCGTTGTACTGCCGGTCACGCTCTGCCAGGCTTGCAAATTCCAGGTCGATCGGGTTTGGGGTGTTCATGGGCTCGCGTACAGGTAGGGAGAGGGGGCCATCGTACGGGGTGAAAGTGCGTGGGACAAAGAAAAACCCGCCTCTCCAGGGAGAAGGCGGGTTTTTGAGATGTTGCGGTACGTTGTGACAGTACCAACTGGTGCCCGGGGCCGGAATCGAACCGGCACACCTTTCGGTGGGGGATTTTGAGTCCCCTGCGTCTACCAATTTCACCACCCGGGCAGGGCACTGAGTGCAGCGCGGAATTATGGCACAGTGGAGGCTATGAATTACCCAACCATTGAAGATGCGATCGGAAAGACTCCGCTCGTCGCCCTGCAACGCATCGGGGCCCAGGACAACACCGCGCGCGGCAACGTGATTCTGGGCAAGTTGGAAGGCAACAACCCGGCGGGCTCGGTGAAAGACCGGCCGGCGCTCTCCATGATCAAACGCGCGGAAGAGCGCGGTGACATCAAGCCGGGCGACACGCTGATCGAGGCCACCTCGGGCAACACCGGCATTGCGCTGGCGATGGCGGCGGCGATCAAGGGGTACCGCATGGTTTTGATCATGCCGGAGGACCTGTCCATCGAGCGCGCCCAGACCATGAAGGCTTTTGGTGCCGAGCTGATCCTGACGCCCAAGAGTGGCGGCATGGAATACGCTCGTGACCTGTCCGAGCAGATGCAGGCGCAGGGCAAGGGCCGGGTGCTGGACCAGTTTGCCAACGCCGACAACCCGCGTATCCACTACGAGACCACCGGCCCCGAGCTGTGGGAGCAGACCGGCGGGCGCATCACGCATTTTGTGAGCGCCATGGGCACCACCGGCACCATCACCGGTGTGTCGCGGTTCCTGAAGGAAAAGAACCCGGCCATCCAGATCATTGGCGCGGAGCCGAGTGAGGGCTCGCGCATTCCAGGCATCCGTAAATGGCCGCAGGAATACCTGCCCAAAATTTACGACCCCCAGCGCGTCGACCAGATGGTGTCGGTGAGCCAGGAAAATGCCGAAGAAATGTGCCGCCGCCTCGCGCGTGAGGAAGGCATTTTTGGCGGCATCTCGGCCGCTGGTGCCTGCTGGGTGGCGCAGGAGATTGCCCGCACGGTCGAGAACGCCACCATCGTGTTTGTGGTGTGTGACCGGGGTGACCGTTACCTCTCCACCGGTGTGTTTCCAGCATGAAATATGCCTCTTGCGCCCGCTGTACGGACGCAAGCAGCTATCGAAAGTGTAGCAAATGACATCTGCGTTTCAGTATTGCCCCACCTGTGCCACGCCGCTGCAGTTCGTCGTGCAGGCCGAGGACGGCGGCGACAAGGAGCGCCTGCGCTGCCCGGCCTGTGGCTTCACCCACTGGAACAACCCGACCCCCGTGTTGGCTGCCATCGTGGAGTACCAAGGCCAGGTGCTGCTGGCGCGTAACGCGGCCTGGCCGGGCAAGATGTTTGCGCTGATCACCGGCTTTATGGAAGCCGGGGAGTCGCCGCAGGAGGGGATTGCGCGCGAGGTGAAGGAAGAAACCAACCTCGACGCCACCCAGGTGAACCTGGTCGGTGCGTATGACTTTCAGCGCATGAACCAGGTCATCATTGCCTACCATGTGGTGGCGCATGGCGATGTGCGGCTGTCACCTGAGTTGGCCGAATACAGGCTGTTTACACCGCAGGACGTGGTCTGCTGGCCGTCAGGCACGGGCCAGGCGATGGCCACATGGCTGCGCGCGCGTGGCCATGAGCCCCGATTTATTGAATTCCCGCGTTAACCACACGCACGACGCGGACCAAGGACTTTCCATGCACATCCACAAAGAAATCGACACCCGCGGCCTGAACTGCCCGCTGCCCATCCTGAAGGCCAAGAAGGCGCTGAGCGACATGCTGAGTGGCCAGCTGCTCAAGGTGGTGGCCACCGACCCGGGCTCGACGCGGGACTTTCAGGCGTTTGCCAAACAAACCGGCAACGACCTGGTGGACCAGAAGACGGTGGGCACCGACTTTGTCCACGTGCTGAAAAGAAAATAACCCGCCGAAGCGGGTGGTGGCTCACAGGTGCTTTTAAAGCGCCAAACTCTTCAGGTATTCGCGGAAATTCTCTCCCACTTCCGGGTGCGCCAGCGCCAGCTCCACGGTGGCTTCGAGGAAACCTTCCTTGCTGCCGCAGTCGTAACGTTTGCCCTGGTACTGCAGCGCGTACACGGCTTCTGACTGCATCAGCCCGGCAATGCCGTCGGTCAGCTGGATCTCACCGCCCGCACCACTGGTTTGCTGGCGGATCTGGTCAAACACACCGGGGGTCAGGATGTAGCGGCCGGCGGCGGCCATCCGCGATGGGGCGGTTTCGGGTTTGGGTTTTTCAACCATGTGGCTGACCTTGATGAGCCGGTCTTCCACCGTCTCACCCACCACGATGCCGTAGCGCCCGGTCTGGTCCTGCGGCACCTCTTGCACCGCCAACACCGACGCGCCGGTGCGGTTGTAGACATCGGCCATTTGCGCCAGCACCGCACGTTCACCGGTCATCAAGTCGTCGGCCAGCAGCACGGCAAAAGGTTCGTCGCCGACCAGGTGTTCGGCACACAACACCGCATGGCCCAGGCCCAGCATGCGCGGCTGGCGCACATAGGACAGCGCCATGTCGTCGGGCAGGATCGAGCGGGCAATGGCCAGCAGTGCGGTTTTGTTCTTGGCTTCCAGTTCCGCCTCCAGCTCGAACGCGGTGTCGAAATGGTCTTCGATCGCACGTTTGTTGCGCCCGGTGACGAAGATCATGTGGCGGATGCCTGCCGCATAGGCTTCTTCCACCGCGTACTGGATCAGCGGTTTGTCCACCACCGGCAGCATCTCCTTGGGCTGCGCCTTGGTGGCGGGCAAAAAGCGGGTGCCAAAACCGGCAACGGGGAATACGGCTTTGCGAACGGGGCGCACAGAGGTGGTCATGCAGCAGGTTTTCTCAAAAAAATGAGGTTCAGGGTAAACGCAAACGGGGCGGTGTCGTGTCAGACAAGGTGCAACAACTGGTCTTTTAAGCGCTGTACGGTGGCGGTGAAGTCGGCCACACGTTTACGCTCCTGGTCGATCACGGCGGGTGGGGCCTTGGCGACAAAGGCTTCGTTGCCCAGCTTGGTGTTGGCACGGGTGATTTCACCCTCCAGGCGCAGCACTTCTTTGCCCAGGCGGGCTTTTTCGGCGGCAATGTCCACTTCCATGTGCAGGCAAAGGCGCGCCTCACCCACCACGGCAGTGGGGGCGGCTTGTGCGGCGGTTTGCCATGCGGCTGCGTCGTCAAACACCTTCACTTCACTCAGCTTGGCCAGCGCCTGCAGCACGGGCGCGGCCTGGCGGATGAAGTCGGCGTCGCCGCTCACATACAGCGGCAGGCGGGTGGCGGGCGACACGTTCATCTCGCCGCGCAGGTTGCGGCAGGCGTCCACCACGGCCTTCAGGCGCTCGACGTGGGCTATTGCCGCAGGGTCAATCTTCGCGGGCTGGCTTTGGGGGTAAGCCGCGATACTCACCGACGCGCCGGGCAGGCCCGCCACCACCGACACCTTCTGCCACAGCTCTTCGGTGATGAACGGGATGATGGGGTGCGCCAGGCGCAGGATGGCCTCCAGCGTGCGGATCAGCGTGCGGCGGGTGGCGCGTTTTTGCGCGTCGCTGCCGGTGTTGATCTGCACCTTGGCAATCTCCAGGTACCAGTCGCAGAACTCGTTCCAGACGAAGTCGTAGATCGTGTTGGCCACGTTGTCCAGGCGGTATTCTGCGAAGCCCTTGGCCACGTCGGCTTCGACCTGTTGCAGCACCGAGCTGATCCAGCGGTCGGCCTGGCTGAAGTCGAGGTAGCCGCCCGCATCACATTCGGCCTGGGTGTGGTCGTTCAGGCCGCAGTCCTGGCCTTCGCAGTTCATCAGCACGAAGCGAGTGGCGTTCCACAGCTTGTTGCAGAAGTTGCGGTAACCCTCGCAGCGTTTGCTATCAAAATTGATGCTTCTGCCCAGGCTGGCCAAGGCCGCGAAGGTGAAACGCAACGCATCCGCACCGTAGGCCGGGATACCTTCCGGGAATTCTTTTTCGGTGTTCTTGCGCACGGTTGGCGCGGTCTCGGGCTTGCGCAGGCCGGTGGTGCGTTTGTCCAGCAAGGGGGCCAGCGAAATGCCGTCGATCAGGTCGACCGGGTCCAGCACATTGCCTTCACTCTTGCTCATCTTCTTGCCCTGCGCGTCGCGCACCAGACCGTGGATGTAGACGTGTTTGAACGGCACCTGGCCGGTGAAATGCGTCGTCATCATGATCATCCGGGCGACCCAGAAGAAGATGATGTCGTAGCCGGTGACCAGCACGCTGCTGGGCAGGTACAGGTCATAGTCTTGGGTCTTTTCAGGCCAGCCCATCGTGCTGAAGGGGA
>JAGOEY010000093.1 GCA_017997515.1 Burkholderiaceae bacterium
CTTCGAGGTGGGGCATATTGAAAAAGCCCTGCGGTCGGTGGGTGTTCCCACCGTCTTGCTGAAGGGGGGGGCTTACGCCCTCGCGGGTTTGAATGCGTCGTTGGGGCGTATGGTGTCTGATGTGGATATTCTTGTGCCGCGCGAACGTTTGTCCGATGTGGAAACTGCCTTGATGATGGCGGGTTGGGTGCAGACGAGCCATGATGCCTACGATCAACATTACTACCGCACTTGGATGCATGAGTTGCCGCCTCTGCGGCACATGCACCGTGGTGCCGTTCTGGACGTGCACCATGCCATTGTGCCGCTGACGGCACGTGCGAGGCCCAGTACGCAACATTTGCTGCAGTCCGCACAGCTGTTGCCCGGACAGCCGGGTGTACACGTGTTATCGCCGCCTGACATGGTGCTGCACAGTGCGGCCCACTTGTTTCACGAAAGTGAGTTTGAGCGCGGATTCCGTGGTGTGGTGGATCTGGATGCTTTGCTGCGCGAGTTCGGAGCAGAGACTGATTTTTGGCGCTGTCTGCTGGAGCGTTCCCAAGTACTGGGACTTGAATGGCCCTTGCACCATGCGTTACGTTATACCCAGATAATCATGGATACACAGGTGCCAGATTTTGCATCAGAGGCACTGGCGGGCAGCGTACCCACCAGTGCGTGGCGTAGCCGCCTGCGTGATGCCGTTTATTTGCGCGCTTTGTTACCTGCCCATGCCTCGACCCAGGATGCCTGGACGCCATTCGCGCGAGGCGCCTTATATGTACGCGGCCACACCTTGCGTATGCCCTTGCATTTGCTGGCACCACACTTGCTGCGCAAAACCTTCTATGGATTACGTCCCAAGGGGTACCCGTGAGATATCTAAGTGGGCTAGCACCGTGGGTGATTATTTGGACGCTTCTATTCGGTGGGCGTGTGTCCGCGCAGTTGCCGGATACCATTGAACGCATCAAACCTGCGGTCGTCCTGGTGGGAACCTACCGTGCAACAGACAGCCCACGGTTTCGTTATTTGGGAACGGGCTTTGTTGTGGGTGATGGTTTGCGGGTAGTGACCAACGCCCATGTCATCTTCGGTGTTAATGCTGCAGCATCCGATGAGCCGGTGTTGACCGTGCAGGTGCGGGCTGGTTCTGATGGCTGGGTTATGCGCCAAGCCAAGGTCTTGGAGGCGAATCCGGAGCAAGATCTTGCGTTGCTTCAGCTTGGAGGGCGCCCGGCAGCAGCCCTGGATATTGCTGCATCGGACAAGGTGCGTGAAGGCGATGATCTGGCTTTTATGGGGTTTCCTCTCGGAGGACTGTTGGGGTTTTCTTCAGTGACCCACCGTGCCACTGTCTCTTCCATCACCACCATGGCATTGCCCAGTCCAACAGGACAACAGCTTAACGAACGCGCCATTCGCAGTTTGCGCACGGGGCCTTTGCAGGTTTTCCAACTTGATGCCACCGCCTATCCCGGGAGTAGTGGCGGGCCGCTGTTTGATCCTCAAACAGGCGCCGTGTTGGGTGTTCTGAATATGGTGTTGGTGAAAGGTACACGTGAATCGGCCATGACCCAGCCCTCCGGAATTTCTTACGCAATTCCGAGCCGTTATATATTGGACATGTTGGCACGGCACCGATAAAAGTGGAGATATCGCTCAAGAATGTGTCCTGCTGGTGGAACAAGCCCGGCAGCAGGTCCAGTTGGTAACGCACAAGAAGACCCTGTAAACCACCTTCCACGAAGTGGCCGACGCACTCGCTGTACGTTGCACCACGTGCTGAGTGGCTTGCCGTGCAGCTGCTGCCAACCATCGGCGGTTGAAGCTTCAACCCAGTTTGCGCCCCCGGCAAAATAACGCTTTAGACAAGAATACGAGGTCTCTGTGAATCAATCTGCCCATGCCGAACTTATTGCCACGTACCGAAGGGCAAAGGCTGAGGCCGCCCACAAACAGGCCTTGATCAAAACTGCTGGAGCCAAGGGCCCAAAGGCAATTCAGACGGCAGTTGATACCGCGACAAAGGCCGCGAAACGCCGGGATTCATATGCTGAGAAGCTGGCTCAGTTGGGGGTTGACACCAGGGATTGAGCCGGAGCAGCGTTGGGTGGCGCTGACTTCAAGCCCACCCCACAAGTACTGGATATGAGACACGTCTCATAATGCCCGCCAAAAGGAAAAAGCCCGCTATGCAGAACATAGCGGGCTTTCCAGAGGCCTTGCGGCTTATGAGTGGCTCCTCGACCTGGGCTCGAACCAGGGACCTACGGATTAACAGTCCGGCGCTCTACCGACTGAGCTATCGAGGAACATCAGCCTCAAATTATAGCGCGGTTTTTTCGGGTTTTAGAGGCTGGCCTGAAAAGTCACGCGAAAAGTTCGGGGGCTGCCGGGGAACAGGTACACGTGGCCGTACTGGTAGGGGGATTCTTTCCAGTAGCGTTTGCCGAGCAGGTTGTCCACGCCGAGTGTCCAAGTGGTGGCCATGGTGTTGATTCGGGTGTCATAACGCAGCGCGGCGTCCACGCGGGTCCATGCGGGCAACTGGATGGACGCATCGGGCAGTACGGCGCGTCGGGCTTCGTGGGACAGGCGGCCTTGCAGTTCCAGACCCGGCACTCCGGCCACGCGCCAGGCGGCCTGGCTGCGCAGCGTCCAGCGTGGCACGTTGGGCGGGCGCTGGCCGTTGGTGGCGGGCTCGGCGATGCTGCCCTGGCGTTTGGCGTCCAGCAGCAGGATGCCGCCGTCCAGGCGCCATGCGCCTTGTGTCCACTGCGTGCTGGCTTCCAGGCCCTGGTGCACAGCGCTGCCGTCGTACTGGCCCAGGCACGGCGTGGTGAACAGGCGCGCGCAGGCGTCCAGGTTGGTCATGGGGCGTTCGATGCGGAACCAAGCGGCTTGCCATTTCCAGCCATCGGCTTCACCGCGGATACCCAGCTCCCACTGTTTCGACTTGAGCGAGGGCAGCGCCACACCGGCGTTGGAGTACTGGCCGGCCTTGTTCGGAACGATCTGGGACTCGACCCCTTCACCATAACTTGCGTACACCTGATGGCCGGGCGCAAAGCTGTAGCTGGCGGCCAGCCACGGAGTGGTCAGGCTTTCGTCGTAGCCAGTGGGCGAGGAGCCGTCGGTGCCCACGCTGTCGCGCGACAGGCGGGTGTGGCGCAGGCCCACCCAGGTGGTGAAGCGCTCGTTCCAGCGAATGGCGTCCTGCACAGAAAATTCGAGCGAGCGCTCGTCGCGGTTGGTGCTCTCGGTGGTGAGGCTCGGGTCTTCCGGCGTGATGGCGCTGCCGTCCACCTGGCCATAACCGACCCAGTTGTACGCCTGGTTCTGGAAGCGGTTGCGCACCTGGCTGGTCATTACGCTGAAGCCCAGGTCGTGTGCCACGGCACCGGTCTGTGCGCGGCCCTTGAGTTGCAGGCGGGCCGCCTGCTGGGTGCGGCGTTCGTTCTCGCTGCGGAAGTCGTACATGTCATAACTGCCGTCGCTGCAATAGCGGTCGTAGTTGCCTTCTGTACTGCAGCCAAACGCGTACGCCAGCCGGTCCTGGTTGGTCAGGCGCTGGTTGGCCAGCTGGGCGGACCAGCTCCAGTCGCTGTTGATGGCCTGCTCCAGCCGCAGGCTGCCGGTGAGTGCCTCAAACACCGACGGTTGTGACCACGGCTGGTTGTTCAGGTTGATGCGCGGGTCCACAGGAGAGGGCAGGGTGTCGCCCAGCAGGCTGAAACCGTTCTGGCTGGGCTGCGACTTGCGGCTCCATTCCAGCTCGGCCTCCAGCAGCGTGTCACGGTTGATGCGCCAGTCGGTGGCCAGCGCCACCAGGCTGCGTTCACCGTCCAGATTAAAGGTGCGTGGGCGCAGCCGTTCCTGCGCCACGTTAAAGCGGTAGCCAAACACCTGGTCTACACCCACACGCCCGCCCAGGTCCACCGCGGCCAGCAGGCTGCCGCGTGATGTGGCTTCGAGCCGCACGTCACGCAGGTTCTGCTGCGTAGGGCGTTTGACGACAAAGTTCACAAGACCCCCGGGCGCGCTGGTGCCCACCTGGATGCCACTGGTGCCCTTGAGGATTTCCACACGCTCCTTGTTGTCGAGCGGAATGGATGTCTCGGCGCTGATGGGCAGGCCTTCACGCCGGTAGTTGAAGCGGTTGTCCAGCGTGAAGCCACGGATGCTCAGGTAGTCCCAGTAACCGGCGGAGTTGTACGCGTCACCCAGCGATGCATCGAACTGCGTCAGGTCGGCAAGGCGGCGCGCGCCGCTGGCTTGTAATTGCTCTTGCCCCACCACGGTGATGGACATGGGCACCTCGCGCAGCGGCAGGTCGCCAAAGCCGCTGACATCGGCTTGTAGCGGAGCAGTGCTGGACTGCACGGTGATAGGCGCCAGGGTGGTGGCATCGGACGGAAGGGATGCGCCGGTTTGGGCCCAGACCGGGGATGCTATTAAAAAGGTAGCTGATAGCGCGCGCTGAATGGGCGACAGAGGCCAATTAGGCTTGTAATTTTTCATGGTTTTCCTTGTTCTTGTAGCGGCTGCAGGTGCTGTTGAATCTGCGCAATCCACCGGCCTGCTTCGGCCTCGGGGTTGTCGGCGCCGATGAGGGCCCGCACGACAGCGACGGAGCCCACGCCGCTGACCAACACATCGGCCAGGCGTGGGGTGTCGATGCCGCCAATGGCGACCAGGGGTGTGCCCTGCATTAGCCGGGCATAGGCGTTGAGCCGGGCCAGGCCCTGCGGTGCCGTGGCCATGCGTTTGAGCGTGGTGGGGAACACGGCGCCCAGGGCGATGTAGCTGGGGCTCAGTGCATCGGCGCGCAGCATTTCGGCATAGCCATGGGTGCTGATGCCGAGGCGCAGACCCGCGTTGCGGATGGCCTGCAGTTCGGCGGCTGTCAGAGCCTCGACGTCTTCCTGCCCCAGGTGCAGGCCGTAGGCTCCTGCGTCGATGGCGGCTTGCCAGTGGTCGTTGATGAACAGCAGCGCTTGTGTGCCTTGCACGGCGGCCACGGCGGCGCGCACTTCGGCCTGGATGGCTTGCGGGTCGGTGGATTTAAAACGCAGCTGCACGGTGGGCACACCGGCACGCGCCATACGGCCCACCCAGGCGGCATCGGGCAACACGGCATACAGGCCAAGCTGCTGCGGGCATGCGGCAAATGCGTCGGCGCGTGGATGGGGGCGGATGCCAAAGTCGGCCGGGTTGCTGGGCCAGTCGGTGGTGTTGCCGGTGCGTGTGATCTGCGCTAGCCAAGCGTCAGCGATACAGGCGGCATCGATGGGGATGAAGCCGAGCTGCAGGCAGGCACTCAAACGTTCTGCATGGTCTGTGGTGGGCAGTGCCATATCGGCATAACGGGTCAGGATGTCGTGGGCCATGGGGTTTACGCCTGCGTGTGGTGCCAAAACGGTGTGCCAAGTACCGGCGTGCTGGGCTGGGCGATCTGTTGCTCCAGCATCGCGCCGCCCAAAAATGCCTGGCGCCCGGCCCGCGTGGCGTCGGCAAATGCACCGGCCATGGCCACGGGGTCTTGCGCCAGTGCTACGGCGGTGTTCAGCAACACGCCGTCAAACCCCCACTCCATCACCTGGCAGGCGTGGGATGGCCGCCCCAGCCCGGCGTCCACCAGCATCGGCACCTGCAGCCGTTCACGCAGCACCTGCAATGCGTAGGGGTTGATAGGCCCTTTGCCAGTGCCGATGGGGGCGGCCCAAGGCATCACGGCCTGGCAACCCACATCCACCAGGCGCTGGCACAGCACCAGGTCTTCAGTGCAGTAGGGCAGTACCTGAAAGCCGTCGTTGATGAGCAGGCGCGCCGCCTCCACCAGGTTCAGGGTGTCAGGCTGCAGCGTGTAGTCGTCGCCAATCAGCTCCAGCTTGATCCATGGCGTGTCGAACACCTCACGCGCCATTTGGGCGGTGGTGATGGCTTCTTGCACGCTGTGGCACCCGGCGGTGTTGGGCAGCACCGGCACGGCCAGTTTGCGCAGCAAGTCCCAGAAGCCCTGGCCCGGGTCACCCGTGCCATGCCCGGGTGTTGCCGTTTGCCTGCGCACCGACGCGGTGAGCATCGCAGGCTGCGCGCGTTGCACGGCGGCCTCCAGCACGTCGGGCGATGGGTAACGCGATGTGCCCAGCAGCAGGCGGCTGGGGAAGTGCTGGCCGTACAGCACAAGAGGGTCGGCGTGGTGGGGTGAAGTGGTCATGGTGTTTAGCCGCCTGTGACGGGGCGGATGACTTCGATCTGGTCGTGGGGCTGCAGCCCGTGGGCGGCGTGTGCAGAGCGCGGTACAAAAGTTTGGTTCACCGCCGCGGCGAACGGCGGCACGGCCTGGATGTGGCTAATGGCATCCGCCAGGGTTGCGCCCGACGGCAGCGTGTGGGCGGTGCCGTTGATGGTGACGTGGAGCAAGGAGGTGGGCATGGTGGTCATGGAATAAGCGGCTCCATCTCGAAACGTTGCGCCAGCGCAGAGCCACCCGTGGCCAGCCACTGCAGCGCGGCGTCCAGCATGGCGGGCGCGATCATGAAACCGTGGCGGTACAGACCGTTGATCTGCAGCACACGGGGTGCCAGTTGTCGCAGCGCGGGGCGGTTGTCGGGCAGGGTGGGGCGGCACTGTGTGGCAATTTCCAGAATGCGGGCTTCGGCAAATCCGGGGTGTACGGCGTACGCGGCACTCAGCAATTCCAGCGTGGACCGCACACTGGCGGGCGACATATCGTCGGACTCAATCTCGGTGGCGCCAATCACAAACACGTTGCCAGGTTTGGGCGCGATGTACAGCGGGTAACGCGGGTGCACCAGGCGGGTGGGGCGCTGCAG
>JAGOEY010000094.1 GCA_017997515.1 Burkholderiaceae bacterium
CCGGGTTGCGCGTGAGGCGGAAGGTTTTGACATACCCATCCACCACCTGCTCGTCATGTGCATGGCAGACCACGCCCACCTTGAGCAGGTGCAGCGGGATGCCAGCTTGAACCAGCTTGCGCTCCAGCGCCCACATCAGCCCGGTGAAGGCGGTCATGGACGGGAACCCATGCGTGAGCGGGCTGGAGATGGCGTTGGCGTTTTGCACCCGCAGGTGGGGGAACACCAGCAGGGCCTGGGCTTGTGTGGGGCGGTTTGCGCTCATGCAGAAACCCCCGCAAACAACCACGAATCATCGGCCAGCAACACCCGACGCCACTCGCGTGCTTCGGCGTCGCCCACCGGCAGCTTGCCTTGCAACTGCGCATTGAGCCAGTTGGCAAAGCGCTTGCCCACTTGCTCGGGCCAATCCATGTGGCTCCACTCTTGTGCAAATACCGTTTCGCCGGTGAGTTCTGCACGCCCCGGGTCTAGCCAGAGTTTCTCGGGCGGTGCCAATTTTTCGTAGCGTTCATCTTGACTCCAGCCCGCAGGCTGCGACTGCAACTCGCCGGCATGAATGACGACCTCATCCACCAGATTGTCCAGAAAGTCATCCACCTGCTGGCGGGTGTGGCGGTTGGGTTCTGGGTCGGTCAGCAAGAACGCCAGGAAGGCTTTGACGGTTTTGCGGACGGCAGGCCGGGCCCCGAAGGCACGGTCAAACACCGAGTTGGAGTGGATGGGTAGATAGCGCTGACCGGTCTGCCAAGCGGGCGGCGGCAGCGAAGCCAGCAGGTAGTTGGTGCCGCCACGTTCGCTGTTGAGCTGCGAGATGTTTTGGGGTTTTGTCCCCCCCATTTTCTGCACAGCCAGACCCCGGTACTCGTGGTAAGCACCGTCATGCACCTTTCCCTCTCGCCGCGCCTGGCGGGCTGCCTTGTTGGCCTCGCCAAACCGGGCTTCCTGCAAGGGGGCGTACACCGCATGCGCCAGGGATGTGGCGTACAGCGGTGCCAGCAGGTGGTAGGCCGCATCGTCACACGGGTCACTGCCCACCAACCAATACAACTGCTTGGCACGCACGTGCGAGCTGGCTCCGCCTTCGCGGGCCAGGGTGAGGCCCACAAATGCGTCGCGCAAGGCCTGCGCCTGCTGCGGGTCGGTGCTCAGCGCCTGCAGTGCGTCGGGCTGGCTTGTCTGCAAAGCGGCCAGCAGATTGACACCGGCCACCTCCAGCTTGAGCAGCTTGTACACATCCAGCGCGGCGGCATTGCCCACCACATCGGGCATGAGTTTGGCGCCCAAGGCATGGCTGCCCAGTTCGGCAAGCGGTGCCAGTGTGGCGGGCTGCACATACAGATTGGTGCCGCGTGCATCAGGGTGGATGGGCTTGAGCGAATGCGTGACGGCCTGGATCTGCTGAACCCGTTTGGCTGCGTTTTGCAGCCATGTGTCACGCTGGTGTTGTGCGATCAGCTCTGCCCGTTGGGCGTTTTCATCGGGCTTGAGTTTGTCGAGCTTGGCTTGCAATCGCTCCTGGATAAATATCGGAATCACGTCATTCCAACGCAGACGCTGTTCAACAGATGGCATCGTTTCCTCCCTATTGGTTACATTAGGTTATATCATTTTAAATTACCATGATACGTGTAATCTTTAAAATTACTGCTGTAAAGCAGCTCAGCAAATGATCCGTGTGATCTATTCATCTCAGTGCACTGCCGAGTAGGCAGCTTACCGAATATCGGTAAACGGTATAAAATCAACTCTTATGGCGATCACCTCCTTTAAATGCCAAGAAACACAGCGCTTGTTTACCAGCGGAAAGACCCGCCGATTTGCCAACATCCAGAACGTGGCGGAACGCAAGCTGGTTCAACTGGAGGCGGCGACCAGTCTGGACTTCTTGCGCAGCCCGCCAGGCAACCGGCTGGAAATGCTGCTCGGGAATCGTCAAGGCCAGCACAGCATCCGCATCAATGACCAATGGCGCATTTGTTTTGTCTGGACGGAAAAAGGAGCGGCAGACGTGGAAATAGTCGACTACCACTGAAGCTGGGTTCGTACTATTCACTGCCGCCTGAGGCGGCTCAGAAGGAGTTGAAACATGGTCAAAAATGGCATGCGCCCGGTGCATCCCGGGGAAATTCTGCGAGAAGACTTTCTCAAGCCGATGGCGTTGAGTGCAAACGCGTTGGCAAAGCATCTGCATGTACCTGCTTCGCGCATCAACGACATCGTGCTGGAGCGGCGAGGCATCACGGCCGATACCGCGCTGCGCCTGAGCCGCGCGTTTGGCGGCGACGCGCAGTCTTGGCTGAATCTGCAAACGGCCTACGACCTGCGAACCGTGGAGCTGAATGCGGCAGTGCAGGCGGAGGTTAATGAAGTCGGCCCTTTGCACTTTTTGCCTGCATAGTTGAGTCAGTGCTGGCGCTTGAAACCCAGCACGGAATGCCAATACCAGCCGTCTTGCGCACTGGGCAGGCTGGCGGTGGTGACCTTTTCAGCGCTGCGCCGTAGCGACTGGTCTTGCTGCTCGGCCCACTGCTGCAGCGCTGCCAGCAAGTCCAGTTGCATCCAGGGTGTGATGCGCGCCCCTTGCACCGCACTGTCGGGCACTGGATTAACCAAACTCTGGATGGGCACAAACAGCTTGTCACGCGGGCCTGTACCGTCATCTATCCGGTGCAAGACGAGGTTTTCGCCATCTTCGTCGGGCAGCCATGCCACATCCACACGCGGCAATGGGTCGTCCCGAAAACGCTGGAACTGCGGCAGCAGACCGGTGAGCCAGAGGCTGCCGGGCGCTTGCCAGTGCAAGGTCGCATTGCGCGTTACGGGTGTGTACAAACTGGTGCTGGCATCGCGCGGCAGCATGGTGTCGCGCATGCGGGCGTGTTCCAGGTCTACCCATAAAGTTTTGGGCTGCAGCTTGTCCCGGGGCGCAATGCGGGGGCGGGCATCAATGGCCCCGCCCTCTGCCGCCAATTCGGGCAACAGGTCGGTCAGACTGTGTGACTGCAAGTGAAAGTGTGTGGCCGAGTCGCGCAGGTCGGTGCGCTTTGCATCTTTGGGCACTTCGACCCGCTTCATTTCAAACCCGGGTTTACAGAACACGGCTTCACCCGTGTTCTTCTGTTCCATGCTGCGCAGGTTGCTGTCCAGCACCACCATGTTGGTGTGCTCCACAGCCCCAAGCCGATGCCGCCGCACGCGGCCCGCAAGCTGGATCAGTGAGCGCATGGACGACGGCTCCACCACGGCCCAGTCGTAGTCATGGTCGCGCCCCACCTCGGTGACAGGGCTACCCAGAACAATGAACAGGTGGTTCTGCTCGGGGTATTTCTCCAACAGCGCACGCACTGTGGGCCGGGTCAGCGCAGGGTCCTTCGCCGCATCCACGGCGTCTTTGGTGGGCCGCCGGTTGAGCACGGTGTCGAGTTGGTGCTCGATGCCCGAGCGGGTGAGCAGCGGAAACTGCGAGTGGTACACACACAGGTGGATACGGGTGTCCACAACTGGTGCGCCGAGGCGGAACATGGCCAGGGCGACATCAAACAGCGGATCGATATTGGCCATACGAACCAAGCCAAAACTCACACGTTTGCCAGTGGCTTGGTCGATGCTATGGTTTTGCGAATCCTGGTGCAGTTCCCATGAGCGCTGCAGCACGAAATGGGCAAAACTTTCGCGGCGCTCGTCTGGGCCCATGCCAAGCCAATCGGTGGGCAAGGGAACCAATGCTGCGCGACGGCGCACCTCGGCTTTGGCCAAGGCATCACAACGGTTTTGAACGAAGGATTCATGTGCGGCACGGAAGTCCCGGGCGTCTGTGCAGCTGGTGTGGGTTTGCGCAAACTCATCCACCCACAGGCAGCACAGGCTCAGTGGCTCGTCGGGGCGTTCGCTGCGATGGCGCTGGTAATGTGCCCGCCCATCACGGTAGGCGAGGTACAACCCCTCGACCAGCGCTGGCGGCAAAGTGGCAGACGACAGCAGCACGCGCGACCCCAGCAGCCCGGCCCAGTGCACCAGCCGGGTGAGCGCAGGCAGGTCGGCCATGTCGAAGTCGTCGGGTTCGTCCAGCACCAGATCCCCCGTCATCAGCCGCAGCATGGGCGCGATCTGGCGGCCACCACGCAGGCTTTCCGTCGCGGGCGTGAGGTGGTCGATGGTGCAAACCAACAGCGGTGCGGCCAGTAGTGAACGGGTTTGTGCGTCTCCGGTCAGTCGCATCAACAAGGGGTGCTGGTCGTTGCCCTCGAACAGCACCTGTCCGCCTTCATCGAGCAAGGCCTGGGCCGATGCCGAGCCGGTGGCTTCGGCCTGGGCTTCGTAGTAGGTGAACAGTTCACGGCTGGCGGTGCCGCCGACCTTGATGGCCAACTGGTCGTCACCCAGCCCCAGGTCATGCTGGAAGCTGCGCCCGGTTTGCAGGGTCAGCGTGCGCAGTCCCATGGCGAAGGCGCAGCGCAGGCCCAGCTGAGGGTCGGCCAGCGCGTTCATGATGCGGGCATTGCCCAGCGTCTTGCCGCAGCCGGTGGACGCCATATTCACGATGAAAGCCCCTTGCTGGGCAGCGCTGTGGCGCACGCCGGCGGCCAGATCGGCCGCCTTGTCCTGCCACTGGAAGCGGGCGTTGTCGGTGCGCTTCTTCAAACCCTTGTGGCGTTGCAGCGCAGGCAGGCTACGCACCAGGCTGGTCAAGGCATGGGTGACGACGCTGGTATGGGCTTGCACACCCAGCAGGTGTTCGTCCAGCGTCTGGTTGAGCACGGTGTCACCCACGGTATTGCGTGTGGTGTTGGCGTACAGCTTGGCCATGGGTTGCAGATAGGCCGTTCGCTCGGGCACGGGTTGGTCGCGCGGGGCATGGGTGGTGCCAAGGTTCGGCGCAGGCTTTTGCAGGCCGAGGCTGGAGTAATGGTGGTCGGCCAGCATCAGGCACAACCGCGCAACGTGGGCCACAAACGGGTCTGCAGGCCACAACGCGTCACCCGTGCCGGGTGGCAGGGCTAGCAGCTTGCGGGCGAAGCGCGACGCCTGCTTGCGCCAGGCCGGGTTGCGCACGGGCAGGCCGTGCGGAAAAACCCAGTAGGTGTCCCGACTCGCGGCGCTGACGGATTCGCGTGGCTCGTTCCAGTCGGCATTGATTTGCTGCAGCAATCCGTCCAATTGGTCGCGATTCAAGAACTTGGGCTTGGTACCAAAACGCCGCCATTGCAGTTCACCTTCTTCCAGCGCTTCGTCCGATGCATCGGCCTTGTTCTTCACCGGCTTGCACGGCAAGCGGTGGTGCGTTAACACCAACCAGGCGATGGCCTGGGCCAGTGGGGGCAGTACAACGAAGGGGTTGTGCTGATGGTCTGCGCCCTTGATGTCCTTTCCGTCACGCAGCAGGCGGCCTGCGGCATGGTCCAGCCATAAAGCCTCAAAGGTATCGGCGTGCGTGGCGTCATCGACCGCTGATGCCAGGCGCTGCAACCAGCCCGCGTCGTTGTCGTCCCCCACAAAAGCCTGGAACAAACGCACCGACACCCATTCATGGCGGTAGTGGTTGCGCTCTCTGATACCGGGGTTGCGCAGGCGGTTCTGAAACGCCTGCGTAGCTTTGCCCAGGTCGTGCAGCAGGGCCGCCAGCGTGGCCAATGCGCTGATGGCGGGCAGGTGATGCCAGGTGTTTTCGTCTTCCGCGCGCAGCACATTGTTGGCGGTGAAGTTGGTGGGCACCGCTCCGCTGTCGTTGAACTGCCGCCCGTCCCCCACCACCCACAACAGCTCGCTGTGGTCCAGCCCACGAATCCAGTGGCAGGCCACAGCGGTGTTCTTGCGGGCGGTCTTGCGCAGCAGGCGGCGCAGGGTGTCCAAGCCATCTTGCGTGATCGGTGTTTGCCAGGTGCGGTCACCGCGCCGCTCGGCGAACTGGTCGAGGATGCGGCGGGTTTCGGTAAGGGCGCGTTTGCTGCATTGGGAGATCAGCAGCACATTCATGGCGTGGGCGGCTCTTGCACGGCGTTGACTTGAGCCTGACGGCCCAGTTGCTGGGCGACGGTTTGCAAGGTGTCGATCATGAAGTCCAGGGCTTCGCCGCGGGTCAGGCTTTCGATACAAGCGCTGCGGAAGTCTTGCTCAGAATCGCCGCGCTGCGCCGAGACAAACGCCTGCGGCAGGATGTGGGCGTCTTTCACCAGATCGGCTACGTCGAACACCAGGCCACCCCGCCGCGTCTTGCCGTGCAGAACGGCCAAACCATGCGGGAGGCCCAACACCCAGGTGGCAGTGGCGCCCAAGCCGTAAGCCAGGTAGTTGCCATGGTCAAGGAATTGATTGGCAGGATCACCACCGCTGCCTCGCTTGGCGCGCGTGAAGTCGCCATATTGCGAAGCACGGGCGGCAAGCATGTACAGGTGTTTGGTCAGGCGTGCCTCTTCCGTGAGCAGCGCCGTATTGTTTGGAGCAGCAGCCACGTTGCGTGCCGAGGCATCGAGGGCTTGCTGCAGTGTGGCTGCATCCACAGTAAAACCCGCCGCGCGTAATGCCTTGCTGCCCACCCAGTGCTGGCGAATGCGTTGCAAGCGTGCCTGCTGAAAAGCCTTGGCGGCGGCCAGGCGCAAACCATCGTCAAACCAGAATCGCACCCAGTGCTGCAGGTATTCGGTGGGTCGGTACTCACTTTGGGGCGAGAACCAGGCGACCTCTACATCCACCTCGTTGGCGCTGTACAGCGGGGTTCCCCCACCGCCACAGAAACCGACCAGCACACCCGCTTTGGCCAGCTCCCGCATCGCCGCCTGCGTGACCGAGGTGCCTGTACCCAGCAATAC
>JAGOEY010000095.1:0-5463 GCA_017997515.1 Burkholderiaceae bacterium
GGCCACTACTACGACGACACCAAGCGCTACATCGAAGCGTCGAAGATCCTGAGCGCGGACGACCGCCACCAGATCTACGAAGGCAACGCCCGCCGCGTGTTCCCGCGCCTTGACGCCGCCCTCAAATCCAAAGGAGTCTGACCATGTATGAACTAGGCGTTGTGTACCGCAACATCACCCGCGCCGACCGCGCAGCAGCCGACGGCCTGGCCGCTCTGGGCTCCGCCACCGTGCACGAGGCCATGGGCCGCGTGGGCCTGCTCAAGCCCTATATGCGGCCTATCCAGACCGGTGTGCAGGTGTCCGGCACGGCCGTCACCGTGCTGCTGCAACCCGGCGACAACTGGATGATGCATGTGGCCGCAGAGCAGATTCAGCCCGGTGACATCGTGGTGGCGGCGGTCACCGCTGACTGCACCGACGGCTACTTTGGTGACCTGCTGGCCACCAGCTTCCAGGCGCGTGGTGCGCGGGGGCTCATCATCGATGCCGGTGTGCGCGATGTGAAGACCCTGAAGGAAATGAACTTCCCGGTCTGGAGCAAAGCCATCTCCAGCAAAGGCACCATCAAGGCGACGCTGGGCTCGGTGAACATTCCCGTGGTCTGCGCCGGCATGCTGGTCACGCCCGGTGACGTGGTGGTGGCCGACGACGACGGTGTTGTGTGTGTGCCCGCCGCACTCGCTGCCAAAACGCTGGAGGCCGCGATCAAACGCGAAAGCTTCGAAGGCGAGAAGCGCGACAAACTCGCCTCGGGCATTCTGGGTCTGGACATGTACAAGATGCGCGAGCCGCTGGAGAAAGCCGGTCTGCGTTACATCGACTGATTCTGAGAATCAAATAGGCTTCTGGCGCATGTTAGACAAGCGCAGGAAGCTATTAAATTTATAGCAATTTATCCCATTCAACTTCAGAGACATTCCATGAAATTTTCCGCAGCAAAACTGACCCGCCGCCTCAGCCTGACACTGGGTGCCGTCACCCTGGCTGCCATGTTGCCTGGTATTGCCGCCGCACAAGACTTCCCCACCAAGCCGGTTCGCATCATCACGCCGTTCCCTGTGGGTGGTGGCCCGGACGGTGTGGCCCGCCTGGTGGCCGACAAACTCTCGCGCAGCTGGGGCCAGCCCGTGGTGGTGGAAAACCGCCCCGGTGGCAACGGCTTCATTGCCATTGACGCCTGGAAGCGCGGCGCCAAAGATGGCACCGACATCCTGATCGCTGACAACGTGCATTTGGCAGCGTACCCGAGCCTGTTCAAGAAGCTGCCTTATGACCCGGTCAAAGACTTCGATACGCTGCTGCCGCTGTTCAAGACCTACTTCTTCTTCACGGTGCCCACCAACAGCAAGTACAAAACCGTGGGTGACCTGATCGCCGACGCCAAGGCCAACCCCGGCAAGCTGAACTACGGGTCCTGGTCGGTGGGCAACCCGGTGCACCTGGGCTCGGAGCTGTTCGAGTCGGTCACCGGCACACAAATGGAACACGTGATCTACAAGGAGACCACACAGCTCTACACCTCGGTAGCCACCGGTGAACTGGCCTTTGCACTGGGCAGCGCCGCCACGGCCGGCCCGCTGTACCGCGCTGGCAAGCTACGCCTCCTGGCATCCGCATCACCCACCCGCACGGGTGCCTACCCCGACGTGCCCACCGTGGCCGAGTCTGGTGGCCCCAAGGGCTTCGAGGTGACCGGCTGGAACGCCATCGTGGTGCCACCGGGCCTGCCTGCATCGACCACCGACAAGATCCGCCGCGATATCGAAAAGGCTTTGACCGAGCCCGATGTGCTGGAGAAGTTCAAGAGTTTTGGATATGAGCCATTCCCCATCACACGCCCTGCGTTCACGCAGTTTGTGAAGGATGAATCACAGCGCTTCGCCGACGTGATCAAAAAAGCCAACGTCTCTCTGGATTGAGGAAAAAGACATGAGCGAATTCACCAAGACCCCCGGCTGGCTGGACTGGTACACCGGCCCCAGCAAACCCAAATTCCAGGTGCCAGCAGGCGCCGTGGATGCCCATTGCCACGTGTTCGGCCCCGGTGCCGAATTCCCGTTTGCACCCGAGCGTAAGTACACACCCTGTGACGCCAGCAAGGCGCAGCTGTTCGCGCTGCGTGACCATCTGGGTTTTGCCCGCAACGTGGTCGTGCAGGCCACCTGCCACGGTGCGGACAACCGCGCCATGGTCGATGCCTGCAAGGCCTCCGGTGGCAAGGCGCGTGGCGTGGCCACCGTCAAGCGCAGCATCAGCGACGCCGAGCTGCAGGAGTTACACGACGCGGGTGTGCGCGGCGTGCGCTTTAACTTCGTCAAGCGCCTGGTGGACTTCACACCCAAGGACGAGCTGCTGGAGATCGCCGCGCGCATCCACAAGCTGGGCTGGCATGTGGTTATTTACTTCGAGGCGGTTGACCTGCCCGAGCTGTGGGACTTCTTCACTGCGCTGCCGACCACGGTGGTGGTGGACCACATGGGTCGCCCCGATGTGTCGCTGCCGGTGGATGGCCCGCAGTTCGCGCTGTTTGAAAAATTCATGCGCGAACACACCAACGTGTGGAGCAAGGTCAGCTGCCCCGAGCGCCTTTCCGTCACCGGCCCCAAGGCGCTGGATGGTGAGCAGAACGCCTACACGGACGTGATTCCGTTTGCGCGCCGTATCGTCGAGCAGTTTCCCGACCGCGTGTTGTGGGGCACCGACTGGCCGCACCCCAACCTCAAGGACCACATGCCCGACGATGGCCTGCTGGTGGACTTCATTCCGCACATCGCACCGACTGCGGAATTGCAGCAAAAATTGCTGGTCGACAATCCCATGCGTTTGTACTGGCCTGAGGAAAAGTAATGTCCCTCGATAAACCTTACCTGGACGTGCCCGGCACGACCATCTTTGACGCCGAGCAGAGCCGCAAGGGCTATTGGCTCAACCAGTTCTGCATGAGCCTGATGAAGGCCGAGAACCGCACACGCTTCAAGGCCGATGAAGACGCCTACCTGGCCGAATGGCCGATGACGGACGAACAAAAAGCTGCAGTGCGCGCACGTGACCTGAACTGGGCCATGCGCACCGGCGGCAACATCTACTTCCTGGCCAAGCTGGGCGCGACCGACGGGCTGTCGTTCCAGCAGATGGCGGGCAGCATGACCGGCATGACCGAACACGCCTACCGCGACATGATGATTGGCGGCGGTCGCAGTGCCGAAGGCAACCGCGTGCTGGGTGAGGGCGGCGACGCGCAGGGCGCGCCATCGCAGTCCGACGCCTGGAAGGAGTGGGAGCTGACCCACCAGGAGGCCCTGGCCGCACAGATCATGGGTGAACACGCCTCCCGCCAGACGGGTGTCAACGATGCCGCAGCGCATGCGCACATCACCGCATCCGTCTATACCTCCCACGTGCCAGCCATTGGTGCGGCCATCGACCATGGCAAGACCGAAGAGCCGTACTGGAAGCCGCTGTTCGCTGGCTACGAGCCGTCCAAGCAGTGGATGCGTGAGAACAAGCCTGACGTGGTGTTTCTGGTCTACAACGACCACGCCACCAGCTTTGACCTGGGCGTGATCCCCACTTTTGCCATTGGCACCGCTGCCGAGTTTGAACCGGCCGACGAGGGCTACGGCCCGCGCCCCGTACCCAAGGTCATGGGCCACCCAGACCTGGCGTCCCACATCGCGCAGTCGGTGATCCAGCAGGACTTTGACCTGACCATCGTGAACGACCTCAAGGTGGACCACGGCCTCACCGTGCCGATGAACCTGCTGTTTGGTTCCCCCGATGCCTGGCCGGTGAAGGTGATTCCGTTCCACGTCAACGTGGTGCAGTACCCGGTGCCCTCCGGTGCGCGCTGTTTTGCACTGGGGCAGGCGATCCGCAAGGCCATCGAGTCCTACGACACCCCTTTGAATGTGCAAATTTGGGGCACAGGCGGCATGAGCCACCAACTCCAGGGCCCACGTGCGGGTCTTATCAACCGGGAGTGGGACAACAAGTTCCTCGACCGTTTGATCGCCGAGCCCGCCGAGCTGGCCAAGGTTCCCCACATCGAATATGTGCGCGAAGCGGGCAGCGAAGGCATTGAGCTCGTGATGTGGCTGATCGCGCGCGGCGCGATGAGTGACGTCAACGGTGGCCCGGCTCCCACGCTCAAACACCGCTTCTTCCACGTCCCCGCGTCCAACACGGCCGTGGGCCACCTCATTCTGGAGAACAATTAAATGACCAAAACCATCAAAGTCGCCCTGGCGGGCGCGGGTGCCTTCGGCATCAAACACCTCGACGGCATCAAGAACATTGACGGCGTGGAAGTTGTCTCGCTCATCAGCCGCGACCTGGAAAAAACCAGGGAAGTGGCCGACAAGTACGGCATTAAGCATGTCACCACCGACCTCGCCGACAGCCTGGCGCTGCCCGAAGTGGATGCCGTGATTCTGTGCACCCCCACACAGATGCATGCCGAACAAAGCATTGCCTGCCTGAAGGCGGGCAAACACGTGCAGGTGGAGATTCCGCTGGCCGACAGCCTGAAGGGCGCGCAGGAAGTGGTCGCGCTGCAGAAGCAGACCGGCCTGGTGGCCATGTGTGGCCACACCCGCCGCTTCAACCCCAGCCACCAGTACGTGCACAACAAGATCAAAGCGGGTGAATTCAACATCCAGCAGATGGACGTGCAAACCTACTTCTTCCGCCGCACCAACATGAACGCGCTGGGCCAGGCACGCAGCTGGACCGACCACCTGCTGTGGCACCACGCAGCCCACACGGTGGATCTGTTTGCCTACCAAGCTGGCAGCCCGATCGTGAAGGCCAACGCCGTGCAGGGTCCGATCCATCCGGTGCTGGGTATTGCGATGGACATGTCCATCCAGCTGCAAGCGGCGAATGGCGCGATCTGCACACTGAGCCTGTCGTTCAACAACGATGGCCCACTCGGCACCTTCTTCCGCTACATCGGCGACAGCGCGACCTACATCGCGCGTTACGACGACCTGTTCACCGGCAAGGAAGAAAAAATCGACGTGTCCAACGTGGCTGTGTCGATGAACGGCATCGAGCTGCAAGACCGCGAGTTCTTCGCCGCCATCCGCGAAGGCCGTGAGCCCAACTCCAGCGTGGCAGGTGTATTGCCGTGCTACGAAGTGCTGCACCAGCTGGAGCAGCAGCTGAACGGCTGATGGGGTGAGGCGCTGCCTGCCATGGCAGGCAGCGCAATTGCTCTGTATTTGATAGCTGTTTGCGCAGGTGGGGTGTGCGCTAGAGGCCAATTTGATTAAAAAACTGTCTTCCAGCGGCATCGTCCTCTGCGGAGATAAAAAAGGCGGGGTGCATCCAAATGCACCCCGCCTTTTTGCTGGGCGTCTGAATTTACTTCGCGTCGCGCAATATTTCGGTCAAAGCCCGCAGGGCGGCCAGATACGACTGTGGGCCCAGGCCTTGAATCGTGCCTTTCACGGCGGGTGA
>JAGOEY010000095.1:5563-6756 GCA_017997515.1 Burkholderiaceae bacterium
TGACCGCATAGGGGTTCTCCTGGCCGTCCACCGCGCGGGCTTCCAGCGCGCCATACAGCTCGGCAAATGCCATGGGCACGGGGTTCGCCTTGAACGCGCGGAATGTTTCCAGGAACACGGGGTTCGGGATCACGCGGATCTTCAGCCCGTCGAGGTCTTCTGCCTTGGTGATCGGGTGTTTGCTGTTGGTCACGTTGCGAAAGCCCAGGTCCCAGTAGCCCAGCGCGACCAGGCCTTTTTCGGGCAGCTTGGCGATCAGTGCCTGGCCGAGCGGGCCGTCCAGCAAGGCATCGGCCTGCTCAAACGTGCTCACCGAGAACGGGAAGTCCACCAAGCCAAATTCCTTCACGATACCAGCCAGCGACGTGGTTGCAGGGGCGGACATTTGCTGCACGCCACCTTGTAATGCCGACTGCTGCTGCAGCTCGTTGCCGAGCTGGGACGCCGGGAATTCCTGCACCTTCATCTTGCCGCCGCTCTTGGCAGCCAACAGCTCTGAAAAACGCTTCACGCCAAAACTCACCGGATGGTCTGCGTTGTTGAGGTGACCAAAGCGGATCACGCGCTCTTGCGTCACTTGTGCGGATGCGGGGGCGGTCAGGAAAAGTGCCAGGCTTGCAGCGGCCAGTGCAGAAAAAATGGGTTTCACATGTGTCTCCAGTTAGGGGGCTCGGCGGCCTTGTGCCGCGACGTCTGTATCCCGGTTGTAGCCGTCGAGTGGCGCGAGTATATTTAAAAGTGGAAAACATTTCCACTATGAAAACTACCTACGCCACACTGCTACAGTTGGAGCCGAAATAGGGCGACCCCACCTGGTGTCGTCACATGCCATGTAATGGACCCGCGCCACAGGCCGGGCATCACAGAGAACACCCCATGAGCGGAATACTCGAACGCAGTTTTAAGGTTCTGGAACATCTTGCGGCACATCCCGAAGGCTGCACCCTGTCGGGTCTGGCCGCAGAAATGCAGACCCCTTTAAGCGCCACCCACCGCTTGCTGACCGAGCTGGTGCGCTGCGGTTATGTGCGCCAGGACCAAAGCCATGGCGACTATGTGCTGACCATCAAACTCGTCTCGCTCGGCCTCTTTTTCCTGAGCAACAGCGGCATCGTGGACATTGCACAGCCGCTGCTCGACCGCCTGGCTGCCGAGTCCGGTGAACTGGTGCGCCTGGCCGTGGTGGACGGTGA
>JAGOEY010000096.1:0-4023 GCA_017997515.1 Burkholderiaceae bacterium
TACCACTGGCGTCTGCACCGCATCCTGGCCGGGTATGTGGTGGGGGTGTTGTTGTTCCTGCTGCTGCTGGCCTGGGCCGAGCAGAACGGCCTGTCGCGACAGTGGATCGGGCCGATCTTTCTTTTCTCCACCGTGATGGTGTACGCCGGTATCGGCATCTATGGCCGCACCACCGATGCCGACGACTATTACGTGGCCGGGCGGCGTATCCCGGCCATGTACAACGGCATGGCCACCGCCGCGGACTGGATGAGTGCGGCCTCGTTCATCAGCCTGGCCGGGGCCTTGTACCTGCAGGGGTTCTCCGGCACGGACGGGCAGCCTGGCGGACTGGCGTTCCTGCTGGGCTGGACGGGGGGCTTTTGCCTGGTGGCCATGCTGATTGCGCCGCAGTTGCGCGCGCTGGGGCTGTACACCGTGCCCGAGTTTTTTCAGCTCCGTTTTGGCGGCACCTGGCCCCGCCGTATTGCCGCGCTGGCCACGGTGGCGTGTTCGTTCACCTATGTGGTGGCGCAGATTTATGGGGTGGGCCTGATCGCCTCACGGCTGACCGGGGTGCAGTTCGAGATCGGCATCATGCTGGGGCTGGGTGGGGTGCTGCTGTGCTCCTTCCTGGGCGGCATGCGGGCCATCACCTGGACGCAGGTGGCCCAGTACGTGGTGCTGCTGCTGGCATTTCTGATTCCGGTGTCCTGGCTGGCCTACAAACAGCTGGGCAACCCGCTGGCACCGGTGGTGTACGGCCAACAAATCGACAAGGTGGCGGTGCTGGAAGACAGGCTGCGCAACGACCCCGCAGAACAGGAAGTGGCCGCCGAATTTCAGCGCCGCGCACGTATGTACGAGGAGCGCTTGCTGGACGTGGACTCTGCACTGGAGCAGGAGCGCGCCCGGGCGCAGGCACGTATCCACCAGCTGCGGGCGCAGAACTCCGACGTGGCACTGATCATTGCGGCCAGCCGCGAACTGGCCGCGCTGCCCAAGGACGCTGCCAGCGCCCGCGAGCGCTGGACCCGCGCGATGCAGGAGAGCCGTGAACGCTCCCGCCCCCTGGGTGGTTTGCCCCAGCACAGCCAGGCCTTTGACGGCGACCCCCATGGCACACCGGAAGAACAGGCCCTGTTCCAGAACTCGCGGCGCAACTTTCTGGCCCTGATGTTCTGTCTGATGGTGGGCACCGCCGGTTTGCCCCACTTGCTGACCCGTTATTTCACCGTGCCCAGCGTGGCAGAGGCGCGCACGTCGGTGGCGTGGTCGCTGTTTTTTATTGCACTGCTGTACCTCAGTGTGCCCGCGCTGGCCCTGCTGGTGAAGTTTGAAGTCATGAACAACCTGGTCGGCAGCTCCTTTGATGCCTTGCCAACATGGATGGGTCAGTGGAGCAAGGTGGACGCGTCGCTGTTGTCGGTCAGCGACGTCAACGGCGACGGCATTCTGCAGCTGGGCGAAATCCGCCTGGGGGCAGACCTGGTGATGCTGGCCACGCCCGAACTGGGCGGCATGCCTTATGTGGTGTCGGGCCTGGTGGCGGCTGGGGGCTTGGCAGCAGCTTTGTCCACGGCGGACGGCCTGCTGCTGACGATCAGCAACGCATTGGTGCGCGATATGGTGTACGCCAACACACGGCGCCGTGCCATGCCGGAGCAGCGGGTGATCCTGACCAAATTTGCGTTGCTGGCCGTGGCCATGCTGGCGGCATCCGTGGCGGCGCTGCGCCCGGCGGGCATTTTGCCCATGGTGACGGCGTCGTTTTCGCTGGCCGCTGCTGCACTGGTGCCTGCCATGCTGCTGGGCCTGTTCTGGCGCGGAGCCACCCGGCAAGGGGCTGTGGCGGGCATGCTGGTGGGGCTGGCGGTTGTGATTTATTACATGCTTGCCCACTCGGATGGCCTGTTGTCCGGAGTGGGCCGCAGCCCCACGTCGAACCTGTGGTTTGGCATCCAGCCGATGTCGGCAGGGGTGTTTGGTGTGCCTGCAGGCCTGCTGGTGGCGTGGCTGGTGAGCCTGCTTGGGAAGCGCTCTGCCTGATGCGGGTTTTCCGCGTGGGCGATGGCCTCTTTTGTAGTCACAATTGTTAACATTTGCAGATGCCAGCGCCGAGGTGGCACTTTGGCAAGGCAGCCTGCACAACCTAGCGCTGTGACTTCAGGAGAGGCAACATGATTTACTCCAAAACGGAGACGGGCCGGCAGGTGGTCAAGGACCGCTCGGTGCCCCTGACACCCCGCCAACGTTCGGCGTTTATTCTGTTTGACGGCAAACGCACGGTGGACGGTGTGCTGGCCGCCACGGCGGGTATGGGGGTGACAGCGGAAGACATCCAGTTCATGGCCGACAGCGGCCTGCTGGCTGTGGTGGAGGGGGCTGCTGCGGCTGCGCCAGCGCGCACTCCGGCAGTGGCTCCGGTGGCAGCACCAGAGCAGGCCGCTGCACCTGCGGTGGTGCGCAGCAGCCGCACGGACCAGGAGCGTTACCAGGACGCGTACCCCATTGCCACTGCACTCACCGCCAACATGGGTTTGCGCGGTTTCCGCCTGAATCTGGCGGTGGAGGGTGCGGGGAGTTACGAGAAGCTGCTGGAGCTGTCACCCAAGATCCGCGAAGCGGTGGGGGACGAAAAATTTGCCCGGCTTGACCGGGCTTCGAACAGCTGAAGGGGCATCCCAGCAGCGCTGCATGGGCCCAGTCCAGTGCACCTGCGGATCTGGCTTAGCCAGGCCGCTGGGTGTGCCCCCCTCGCGCAGCAGAGGGGGGAAGCGGCAGAGCCGCTTGGGGGGTGCTTACTTCACCCCGAGCAGTTCCACGTCGAACTTCAGTGTGGCGTTCGGTGGAATCACACCACCGGCGCCACGTGCACCGTAGCCGAGTTCGGCGGGAATGATCAGCGTACGTGCGCCACCAATCTTCATGCCTTGCACACCTTCGTCCCAGCCGCGGATGACCATACCCGCGCCCAGCGAAAACACGAAGGGGTCGTTGCGGTCTTTGCTGGAGTCGAACTTGGCGCCTTGCACGCCGTTGTTGTAGAGCCAGCCGGTGTAGTGCACGGTGACGTTCTGGCCTTTGCGGGCCTCGTCGCCGTCACCCACGATGGTGTCCTCAAACTGCAGGCCGGTTGCGGTGGTGGTGGTTGCCATGGTGAAATGTCCTTCTTGCTATAAAAAATGTAGCTGGAGGCGCATGTAGAACGTGCGCCAGAGCACAAAATGGTGCTGAAACAGGTATAAAAATGCCCTGCATGCGGCTGGCGCATGCAGGGCATGGGTGCGTTTAAGCGGCGGACGTGGGGGTCTTGGCCTGTTGGGCCGCGACCCATTTGCCGGCGAATGCCTGCAGGTCGTTCAGGCGCTTGAGCAGGTCGGCACCCGAGGGGGTGACACCATAACCGTCGCTGCCGTGGGTCATCAGGCCGGCTTCGCGCAGCTCTTTGATGCGGGTGTTGAGCGTGTTGGGGGTGATGCCGCCCACGCTGTCTTGCAGCAGACGGAAGGTCTGGGGGTGGCCGTCTCTCAGGGCCCACAACACGCGTATGGCGTAGCGGGATTCCAGCAGGGCCAGCAGCTGGTGGACAGCCGCGTTTTCTTTGGAACTCATGTGCGCTTATCTCCTGGGTGTGTTTGTGGTTTGGCGGATGCCTGTGGCGTCTGCCCGTGGGGGCACGCGCAGCTGCGGCGACTATAGCAAAAAATCCTGTGTGCTACAAGTTTCATAGCTGTAGCAGACAGTTGGCTGCACGCTACAGCCTTGTGCTGCTGGTAATTTCTGATGTATGGACGCGTGCCAGTGCACAACATCGGTGCACAGACCCAAGGGCTATTGCCCTTGGTTGCAAAATCACGGGTTTTCGGAGGACTTTGCCGCGTGTCCATGCCAGACCAGAATCCCGATTCCGCTTCATCCTCTGTTGTCCCCGCTGTTTCACTGCCTGTGCGTGCCACGGCCTGGCTGCGGGCATTCCAGCCCCAGCCATTGGCGGTGGACGGCCGCGAACGCTGGCGGGCCACGCTGGGCGCACTGGTGGGG
>JAGOEY010000096.1:4123-6753 GCA_017997515.1 Burkholderiaceae bacterium
GCACTGGTGGGGGCCGCCTGTGCGTTCGCCATTCCGGACCAGGCCCTGGCCGCAGCCACCGCTGTGGGGCTGGCCATCGCACTCATGTTTGCGCTGCGCTGCCTGCACCCGCCTGGTGGTGCCACGGCTTTGCTGGTGGTGATCGGGCACAACACCGACGTGCATTTTGCGGCGTTCCCGATCTTTTTTGACTCGGTGGTGTTGGTGCTGGCAGGCGTGTTGTACAACCAGCTGACGGGCCGCCGTTACCCCCATACCCAGGAGACGCCCCGGTCAGCAGGGGCGGCATCGGGGTCACGCTTCAGTTCGCAGGACTTGGACGTTGCGCTGGCCCGCTACAACCAGGTGCTTGACGTGAGCCGGGACGACCTCGAGGCCCTGCTGCACCATGCCGAGCTGGCCGCCTACCAGCGCAACCTGGGCGAGCTGCGTTGCGAGGACATCATGACGCGCCAGCCGTTTGCCGCAGAGTTTGGCACCCCCCTGCGGGACGCGTGGGCCCTGATGCGGCGCGAAAAGGTCAAGGCGCTGCCGGTGGTGGACAAAGCCCGGCGTATCGTCGGCATCGTCACCGTGGCGGACTTCATGCGGCACGTGGACATGGACAGCCACGAAAGTGTGGGGGACCGCCTGCGTGCGCTGGTGCGGCGTGCGGGCGCGGTGGCGTCGGAAAAACCCGAGGTGGTGGGGCAGATCATGACCCGGCAGGTGCGGGTGGCCAGTGCACACCGCTACATGATCGAGCTGGTGCCCTTGTTCTCCGATGGGGGGCACCACCACATCCCCATCATCGACGCCGACCAGCGGCTGGCCGGCATCATCACCCAGACCGATCTGGTGCGGGCGCTCTACCGCGCGGTCAAGCCTTGATGGTCTGAAAACGCACGCTGCAGCTTAGAACGTGTTCTCAGGACGCAATGGCGCGTTGGGCCATCACCTCACCCAGCCGCACCGCCCGCCCCGGCACCCAGGCCGGGTTGAACTGCAGCGGCCCCTGCGGGAACAGCAGCACCACGGTGGAGCCCAGCAGGAAGCGGCCCATCTCGTCGCCCTGCTGCAGCGTGACCGGTGTGTCGGTGGCGCGGTTGTAGTGCCACTCGCGCACGTCCCCCGTGCGCGGTGGGTTGACCACACCGTGCCAGGTGGTGGCCATGCTGCCCACAATCGTGGCCCCGACCAGCACCATCACAAACGGTCCACTGGGGCCGTCAAAAAAACACACCACCCGTTCGTTGCGCGCAAACAGGCCGGGCACACCGCGCGCGGTGGTGGGGTTGACCGAGAACAGATCCCCCGGCACATAAATCATGCGTTTGAGCGTGCCCGCACACGGCATGTGGATGCGGTGGTAGTCGCGTGGGCTCAGGTAGATGGTGGCGAATGTGCCGTTCTGGAATTCGGCGGCCAGTGTGGCGTCGCCACCCACCAGCGCGGTGGTGGAGTAGTGGTGGCCTTTGGCCTGGAAGATCTGGTCTCCTGCCGACCCGGTGATGGGGCCGAACTGGCTGATGGCCCCGTCCACCGGGCACACCAGATCGGCCAGCGCCAGCGGGCGCACACCGGGCTTCAGGGCGCGGGTGAAAAATTCGTTGAAGCTGGCGTAACTGGCAATGTCCGGGTTGGCCGCCTCGGCCATGTTGACCTGGTACTTGCCCACAAACCACTGGATGATGGCCGTGGTGGTGCTGCCCCATTGTGCGGATGCAACCCAGCCTGCGAACTGGGTCAGCGCCTTTTTGGGCAGAAGGTATTGGGGCCATACGGCAGAGCGGTCAGACACAGGCGGCATCCAGGGTGGCTACAGGGAGACCGATTCTATCGGTGGCAACTCTGCAGGGTTGTTTTGCTATTGTATGTATAGCTGCTTGCGCAGATGCAGCGGGCGCAGGGAGGTGATTTGGTTCATGAAGTTCGCCATTCCCGCCGCTTGGGGCTAGAGATAGATTTTTTGCAGCAGCCGCATGAGAGTCTTGCGCTCGGCGGCTGTCAGGCGTGCGGTGGCTTCGTCTTCCAGTTCGGCGGCCGTGGCTTCGGCCTGTTGTACCAGCTGGGTGCCTTCTGCACTCAGGTGCAGGCCGTTGGCGCGGCGGTCGCTGGGGTGCGGGTGGCGTTCAACCAGCTGGCGTTTTTCCAGCGCACTGATGATGGCGACCAGGTTGGGCGGCAGCACACCCAGCGTGCTGCACAGCTGGCGCGAGGTGATGCCAGGGTTGTGCGCGATGAGCGACAGCACCGAAAAATCCACAATCCGCAGGTCATACGGAGCCATACGCCGCATGAAATGCTCGACGATGGCCAGCGAGGCCCGGCGGGCGTTGTAGCCCATCAGGGTTTCAAGAAAGCGGGTGTCTACCGTCTCAACGGCGCTGGAGGGAGGTGGTTTGGGCAGAGCGGACATGGCGGCGATTGTGCCGCCTTCCGCAGCCTGGTCTGGCGTAGCCGAGGCACCAGGGGGACGCTGGGGGACCCTGGCGGACCTTGGCGTGCAGAGGTGTCTTGGCCCACCTCTGCACGCGGGTCTTCTTCTTGTCGTGTTGTTTTACCGGCAGCTGAAGCTGGCTGCGCTCTCGATGTCACCCGAGCCGTTGTAGCGGGCCACCAGCGGGTAGCTGCACAGCGGGCGGGTGCGG
>JAGOEY010000097.1:0-2280 GCA_017997515.1 Burkholderiaceae bacterium
TGCTGGTGCTGCCGCTGCTGATTGGGCTGGGGCCGTTGGCGCTGGGGGCGCTGGGGCGGTTTCAGGACGACGCGCAGCCGTGCACCAGCCGGCTGGTGCTGTGGCGCAATGTGCTGGATCTGATCGCCCAGCGGCCCTGGCTGGGCTGGGGTTGGGGCGGGTTGGACTATGCCCACTACACCACGCTCTACCCCGGTGGCCCGGACGATCGTTTTTGCGCCATTCTGGACAACGCCCACAACCTGCCGCTGCAGCTGGCGGTGGAGCTGGGCCTGCCCGTTGCGCTGCTGCTGTGTGGCGCATTCACATGGTGGGTACTGCGGCAAAAGCCCTGGCGTGAGTCGGATGCCACGCGCCAGCTGGGCTGGGCGGTGCTGGCACTCATCGGTTTACACAGCTTGCTGGAGTACCCGCTGTGGTACGGGCCGTTTCTGATGGCGGTGGGTTTGTGCTGCGTGCTGTTGTGGCGCGGTGCGCCCGTCACCCGCCCCGCAGCGGCGCGCTGGACGGCCGCCGGGCTGGCGGCCTGGGGCCTGGTGGTGGCTGCCGCCACGGCGTATGCCGCGTGGGACTACCACCGCATCAGCCAGCTCTACCTGGCCCCCGAGGCGCGCGACGCGGACTACCGGCACGACACGGCCACCAAAGTGGGCGGCACCTGGCTGTTCCGCGACCAGGTGCGGTTTGCCTATGTAACCACCGTGCCGGTGACACGCGCCAACGCCGCAGCGGTGTTCCCCATGGCCGAGGACCTGCTGCATTTCTCGCCCGAACCCCGGGTGATCGAGCCGCTGATTGAAAGCGCCAGCCTGCTGGGCGAGGACGCTGTGGCCGCCGCCCACATCCGCCGCTACCGCGCGGCGTTTCCGCAGGAGTTTGCGGCCTGGAGTGCGCTGAACAAGCTGTATGCGGACACGCTGGCAGCGCCGTAGTGCCTGATGGGATAGCGCATACATTTTGGCAATTTATAACCAAATAGGTTAAAGTCTGTGGGTGGAAAAACCAAACCCGCATTGCAAACTGTCTGTTGTTAAAGCCTTCGTGGTGGCTGGCAAAGTCCGCGCGACCCATTCAGCGCGGCTCGGTGCCACCGCGTTGGGGCTGGAGCTCTGCGACATGCTGGACGTGGTGTTGGCCCTCACGGCGACAGACTTTTACAAGAGCATGACCACCCATGCCGACCACACGGTATGGCAGGACGTGTACCGCCCCAACACGCAGGCGGGCGACGTGTACCTGAAACTGACGGTCATTGATGACGTGCTGATCGTGTCCTTCAAGGAGCTATGACCATGAAATGTCCTGTTTGCGGCGCGGCGGAACTGGTGCATGACATCCGCGACCTGCCCTACACCTACAAGGGTGAAACCACTGTGATTCCCGCTGTGACAGCCGATTTTTGTCCTGCGTGTGATGAGTCGATTACCGACATGGCTGAAACCGAGCGCGTCATGCGCGAGATGCAGGCGTTCAACAAGCAGGTAAATGCTGCCATCGTTGACCCCGCCTTCATCGTTAATGTGCGCAAGAAACTCGACCTCGGCCAGCGCGAGGCCGCTGAGATTTTTGGTGGCGGCATCAATGCCTTTTCGCGCTATGAGAACGGCAAAACTAAGCCGCCTCTGGCCTTGGTCAAATTGTTAAAGCTGCTGGATCGCCACCCCGACCTACTCAACGAGATCAAAGCCGCCTGATGGTCAGGCGGTGAAAGCGTAGCTTCTATGAAAGAAGACCGCTGCGGCTACTTTCGCGGCAACGCCTTCTTTCGCGCAGGCTCTTGGCCTGCTAACCGTTCACAAAACTCCCCGACTTGCCGCCGTGTTTCTCTTGCACCCTCACGCCGTGGATGGACATGCCGCGGTCCACGGCTTTACACATGTCGTAGATGGTAAGCAGGGCAATTTGTACGGCGGTCAGGGCTTCCATCTCGACACCGGTGGGGCCGACGGTTTCTACCGTTGCAGAGCAAAATATGCCTGTAGCGCCCGACTGGTGGTCGCTGGCAGCTGCGAAATCTATAGCAACCCGGGTGAGCGCCAGCGGGTGGCACAAGGGGATCAGGTCGCTGGTTTTTTTGGCGGCCTGGATACCTGCGATGCGGGCAATGCCCAGCACGTCGCCTTTTTTGGCAGTGCCGCTGTGCACCAGCGCCAGGGTGGCGGGCAGCATCTCAATGCGTCCGGTGGCCACGGCGATGCGGTGGGTGTGGGCCTTGGCGGCAACGTCGACCATGTGGGCCTGGCCCTGGGCGTCGAAATGGGTGAGTGTGCTCATGGGGAA
>JAGOEY010000097.1:2380-6714 GCA_017997515.1 Burkholderiaceae bacterium
TGACAGAACGTTTACGTGTTTGGGTCATCATACGGGCTGACCTTCGGAATTTGCCATGCCACTTGCCCCTCTGCGCCTTCTGATTCGCACGCCTTTTGCCCCTGCCATGCTGGCTGCGCTGCTGGTGTGCCAGACCGTTCCGGCCCTGGCGCAGCTGCCCACGCTGGGCGACGGCAGCGACATGGCGTCGGCGGCCGAGCGCCGTCTGGGTGACCGTATTGCCCGCGAGTTGTACCGCGACCCGGACTACATCGACGACCCGGTGCTGGTCGAATATGTGCAAAACATCTGGCAGCCCCTGATGACCGCTGCCCGCGCGCGCGGCGAGCTGTCACCCGAGCTGGAGGAGCGGTTTGCGTGGGAGATCCTGCTCGGCAAGGACCGCAGCGTCAACGCGTTTGCGCTGCCCGGTGGTTACATGGGTGTGCACCTGGGCCTGATTGGTGTGGTCAGCAGCCGGGACGAACTCGCGTCGGTGCTGGCCCATGAGATGAGCCACGTCACCCAGCGCCATATCTCGCGGCTGATGACGCAGCAAAGCCGCCAGACGCCGTGGCTGATTGGCGCAATGATCCTGGGCGCATTGGCCGCCAGCAAAAGCCCCGACGCGGCCAACGCGCTGGTGGTGGGCGGGCAGGCCGTGGCGGCGCAGAACCAGCTCAATTTTTCGCGCGACATGGAGCGTGAGGCCGACCGTGTGGGTTACGGCGTCATGACGCAGGCCGGGTACTCCGGCCAGGGTTTTGTGAGCATGTTCGAGAAGCTGCAAAACGCCTCGCGTATCAACGACAACGGCTCCTTCCCCTACCTGCGCAGCCACCCGCTGACCACCCAGCGTATTGCCGACATGCAGTCGCGCCAGCACATGGACGCCGCCGCGGCAGTCCCGGTGCCACTCGCCATAGACCACGCCATGCTGGCCGCCCGGGCCCGGGTTTTGTCCAACCCCGGTGCCGACGTGTTGCGCCTGTGGGTGGCCGAGCCCGACACCCAGGTCTTTAAAACGATGGAGCCCGCGCGCCAGGCGGCGTCGTTGTATGCCGCCACCCGCGCCAGCATCCAGCAGCGGGAGTTCGAGCGCGCCCGCACGCTGCTGGCCCGGCTGGCAGACGTGACCCGCAACGACCCGGCGGCGGCGCGCCAGGCCCGCCTGCTGTCGGCCGAGCTGGAGCTGGCGGCGGGCCACCCGCAACGGACGCTGGAAATTCTGGCGGGATCACCACCACAACGGCCAGAGCTGGTGCTGCAAACCCAGGCCCGGCTGCAGACCAGCAAGGGGCCGGACATGACCAACGCGCTGCAGACCTGGCTGGCCACCCACCCGCGGGACGCCACAGTCTGGCAACTGCTGGCCGCCACCTACCGGCAAAACCAGCAGCCGTTACGGGCCGTGCGGGCCGAAGCCGAAGCCCAGGTGGCGCACCTGGACTACGGCGCAGCGCTGGACCGCTTTCGCGCGGGGCAGGAGCTGGTGCGCCAGGGTGGCGCATCGGCCAGTGACCATGTGGAGGCGTCCATCATCGACACCCGTGCACGCGAAGTGCAGGCCGTGTTGAAGGAGCAGGCGGCCGAGCGCTGACGATTGCGGCGGCACAGGGAGGCGGGGGCTGCGAAAGCCCCGGGCCAAAAGGCTTATTCGGAGACCAGCAGCAAACTGCCCAGCAGCGCCATAGCCGTGCCTGGCAAAGCCCAGGGTGCAGGTTTGGGTGTGGGTTTTTCTGTAGCTGCTGCGGACGCAGCAGGTGCAGTGGGGAACGCCACCGGTGGCAGGTCTTGCCCCAGCTTGGGCCGCCGCGCGTCAAGCACGCGGGCACCTGGATGGTCTTGCAGCAGACGTTCGGTCAGTTCGGTCAGCGGCCCCTTGGCCACCAGGGTGGTGACGCTGCCGCCCTGGGCTTCCAGCCACGGTGCAGCCTGCCCAAACAGTTTGTCCGCCCACTTGTTGCGCCAGTTTTCACGGGCGCTGTGGCTGACCCACTTGCTGATGCGGTGGGTCATGCGCGGTGCGCAGCCCACCAGCACCCAGTGGGTGGTGTGGGTGCGCAGGCTGGGCTCACTGCCGCCATCGCCCCTGGGGTCTGCCGCCTGGCCTGCATGGTCCTTGCCGCGCAGGGCTGCAATGTGTTGCGTGGCGTAGTCGGCGTCGTCAAGGTACACGATGGTGGTGTTCATAGGACTTTCCTGGTCAGGGGGCAAGACACCGGCCCCACAACAGCCAGCGCGGGGGCTGGCTGCGGGGCGGTTTTACACAGCGCTCAGTGTTCTGCGTGTGCAGCAGGGGCGGGGCGGCGCGACGCCATCCACTTGCCCACCACCAGCACCAGCAGTGCACCCGCAATACTTGCGGCGTAGCGCAAGGTGTCGGTTTGCGGGAACTTGGGCACCCACAACCACTTGTCGGGGTTGGCGAAGGCGGGGTCGGTGACCAGCATGCCACCGGCAATCCAGCCCAGCAGCATGCCGCCGGCGGTGATGATCGAGGGGTAACGTTCCATCAGCTTGATCACCAGTTGGCTACCCCAGACGATGATCGGGATGGAGATCAGCAGGCCCAGCACAACCAGCAGCATCTGGTGTTCACCCGCGTTCTGGGCAGCACCGGCGATGGCGATCACGTTGTCCACACTCATCACCAGGTCGGCAACGATGATGGTCTTGATGGCAGCCAGCAGTTTGTCGCTGCCTTGTACGTCGCCATGGGCGTCTTCGTCAGGGGCCAGCAGTTTCACACCGATCCACACCAGCAGAATGGCACCCACGAACTTGAGGAACGGCAGGTTCAGCAGTGTCATCGCGAAGGCGATCAGGATCACCCGCAAGATGATGGCACCGGCGGTGCCCCAGATGATGCCCTTGGCACGTTGTGCGGGCGGAAGTTTGCGGCATGCCAGCGCGATCACCACCGCGTTATCGCCACCCAGCAGGATGTCGATGATGATGATCTGGCCGAGCGCCACCCAAAACTCAGGCGAAGACAAAAAGTCCATAAATACCTCAATATCAATGACGGAAAAGAAGGGTGCGCTTGCAGAGTAGCACGGAGCCCATCCGGGAGATAGGGGCTGCGCAGGACGATCAGGTGTTCCACGGCGCTGTGATGCGACGCGGTGGTCTTGGTCTGCCTACGAGGTTCCCTCCAAAGGTCTCGCTCGGTCTGCTTCTACGTATGTAAGTACCAGACCCGGGCTGCCGGAAGCTAAGCGCCTCGTATTGACGACAGAACCGACAAGCCCAACCACCATCTGGCCGTGGCCAGACAAGGTGTGGGTTGTGAACTACTCCCCTTCGAAGCCCGCATTGGAACACAGCCGCAAGCGCGCTTGCAAGTATTTGTGCGGGTATGTGGCCTGTGGTTTTTAAGAAAATAATGGCGTTATCGCCCGCAGGTAGTACGCCAGTTGCTATGAAAAATGAAGCATGTGTGGCAAAAATGTAGGAGCTGCACCACCGTGCCACGGCAGCTTGCAACGGTATGATCGGCTCCCGTTTTGCGCACCTATGGCCGGAATCCACATCACCGATATCGAAGCTGCCATCAACTTCTGGCGGCTCAAAAGCCCGTCGCCCGACGGCGTGACACTCGCACCCGAATTGCGTGCGCTGGCCGAGGTGTACGCGCTGATGGTGTACTTCCACGAAGACGAGGCCGACGAGTTCACCCTGCCCCCGAAGGCCGCCGCGGCCTGGAAGGCCTGGTACAGCACCACCCCCGACACGCCGTGTATCGCCATCTGTTCCACCAGCCAGGGCGACGATTTGTGCAAAGGCTGTGGCCGCACCTTTGGTGAGGTGCAGCACTGGCCCGCGATGAGCCCGGCTGAAAAACGCAGCACCTGGCGGCGTATCACCATGGAAGACACGGCCCTGCGCTTCAACCGCTACGCCGAACGTGCGGCCGAAGGGCGTGCCGACGCAGAGCCTGCGGCAAGCGACGAAGGCACGGGCGCATCCCCCCAGGGCTGAAGGCGGCGGGTCCGTCAGCTTTACGCCGTACCTGCAAGCCGTTAAGGTGCGGGTGAAGGATCCCTTTGCCCATGCTGCGCCTGACCCAAGCCCCCAACATCGCCATCGCCACCCTCTGGGCCGACCTGCTCAGCGAGGCGGGTTTGGCCGCGTCCGTGCAAAGGCAGTACCTGGGCGCCGCCGCAGGCCACCTGCCGCCCGACCAGTGCCTGCCTGAAATCTGGCTGGAGCACGCAGAACACGCCCCGCAGGCGCGCGACCTGCTGCTGGCGCTGCAGAACCTGCCCCAGCAGCGCTGGCTTTGTGCAGGCTGCGGGGAAACGGTGGAAGGCGGGTTTGAGCAGTGCTGGCAGTGCGGCACATGGATGTGA
>JAGOEY010000098.1 GCA_017997515.1 Burkholderiaceae bacterium
GGCTCCGGCACCACCGCCGCCGTCGCCCACAAAATGGGCCGCCGCTGGATCGGCATCGAGATGGGCGACCACGCCGTCACCCACTGCCTGCCGCGCCTGCAAAAAGTCATTGCGGGTGAGCAGGGCGGCATCAGCCAGGCGGTGGGCTGGCAGGGCGGCGGCGGCATGCGCTTCATGACGCTGGGCGCGCCGATTTTTGACGCCCAGGGCCGCATCCACCCCGAGGTGCGTTTTGCCACGCTGGCCGCCTTTGTCTGGCAGCAGGAAACCGGCACCGCCTTCGACCCCGCGCAGGCCCGCGCTGGCACACCGCTGCTGGGTATCCACTCTGTTTTTGATAGCTACTTGCGCCCGCTGGACGGGCGCGAAGTGCCAATTTCATCCTCAAAAGAAGCCCCTGCGCTGCCACCCGACCTGTTCGCGCCCGACGCCGCCGCCGATCTGGCAATCCCACCCGTACCTGCCGAAGTGCTTGCCGAGTTGCCCGCCCCCGTGCTGCTGCAGCGCACCGCGTACTACCTGCTGTTCAACGGCATCCTGGGCGACAAACGCCCGGCCAGCGGCAACGTGCTGACTTCGGCCGTGCTCGACGCCCTGCTGGCCCTGCACGCCAGCACGCCCCACCCCGACGCGCCGCTGGTGGTCTACGGCGAAGCCTGCCGCCTGGGCGAGGCGCGCCTGGCGCTGGCGCGGGTGGTGTTTAAGCACATTCCGTATGACGTGCGGGCGCGGTAAGGATCGGTATGGCGGACGGCAACAAACAACTGGATGTCTTGCGCGGTTTGCCCGCAGAGACGGAGTGGCTGGAGTTCAAAGAGGCCAAGAACAGCTTTGCCATAGATGACCTGGGCCGCTACGTTAGCGCGCTGGCCAATGAGGCGAATTTTCTGCAACGGGATGCAGGGTGGTTGGTGTTTGGCGTCAAAGACCGGGTGGACCCATCCACCGGTTTGCGCCCGGTGGTGGGCAGCCGCATGGCTGCCACCGCCGCTGAACTCAACGAGATCAAGCGCCAGATTACAAGCCAAACTTCACCATCTTTGGGCCTGGACGACCCACTGGAGGTGCAGCACCCCGATTGCCCCGAGGGCACGCGTGTCTTGCTTTGGCGCATTACGCCCGCGCCCCAAGGCATGCCGGTGGCATGGAAGGGCCACTATTACGGACGCGCTGGCGAAACGCTGTGCGGGCTGTCGCTGAACAAGATGGATGCGATACGCGCGCAGTCGGCATTACACGATTGGTCTGCTGCGTTGGTGAGTGATGACTGGGCTTTACTCGACCCAGCGGCCCTGACCAAGGCGCGTGAACTTTATGCGCGCCGCCATGTGTCGCACCCGCACCTGCTGGAGCGCATGCACAGCCAGAGCGACACCGAATGGTTACATGGCCTGCGCTTGGCTGTGCATGGGCGGCTGACGCGGGCGGCCCTCGTTTTGCTGGGCAAACCCGAAGCGACCGCCCACCTGGGCGGGCCCACGCCGCGCATCAGCTGGGTGTTGCTCAACCACAAGGGTGACATCCAGTCGCACGAACACTTTGATGTGCCGCTGCTGCTGGGCATGGATGGTTTGGTGGCGCGTTTGCGCATCATCCAGGTGAGCCTGCTGCCACCACGCCAAACGGCACCACTGAACCTGCCCAATTACGACGACTGGGTGATTCGCGAGGCACTGCACAACTGCATCGCCCACCAGGACTACCGCCTGGGTGGGCGCATCCGCGTGACCGAGAGCCCGGACACGCTGGTGTTTTTTAACCTCGGCGCGTTTCTGCCGGGGTCGGTGGAAAAGCTGCTGGCGGCGCGCCAGCCCGAGCAGCGCTACCGCAATGCCTGTTTGGCCAACGCCATGGTGGAGCTGGACTTGATGGAGACGCTGAACCGGGGCGTCAGGGACATGTTCCGTATCCAGCGCGAGCGTTTCTTTCCGCTGCCAGACTTTGAGTTTGGCGAACAGCCTGCATCGGTGGGCGTCACCCTTTACGGGCAGGTACTGGACAAGGGCTACGTGGATGCGTTGATGACACACACCGACCTGAGTCTTGCCGAGGCGGTGCTGCTCGACCAGATTCAAAAGGGCCACCAGCCACCGGCCAACCAATTGCAGCGCCTGCGCGCCAAGGGTTTGGTCGAAGGCCGCAGCCCCAAACTGCGCATTTCGGCGCAGTTGGCCGTAGCAATAGGGCAAGAGGTTGCTTACGTTAACCAAAAAGGCCCGGCGGCGCAGGACTACAAGGATGCCGTGTGCCGCTTGCTGGCCATGGCACCGCAGCCGCGTGCCAAGATCGACGAGTTGTTGAACCCCAAGTTGATGGTGTGGATTGCGGCAGCACCCGAGCGCAAAAACTACATCAAGGACTTGCTGGCAGACATGGCACGGCAAGGCACGATCCGTAATATTGGCAAGCCCACCAGAGGGGCTGTTTGGGCGCTGGCTGCGCCAATGAGCGCCAATCAATCGGCATGATCAAGCCAATGAAAAAGAAAAAACTCTTTGTAAATCAAATACTTGCATTGGCGCATTGGCTTGTGATTGTCAAAATTTGCGCCAATGCAAGCCAATAAATATGACCCCCATCACCCTCAAGTCCTACCAGCAAGCCGCCCTCGACAGCCTGGCCGCGCTGGCCCGTGCGGCGCAGCTGCAGGGCCCGGCGCTGGGGTTTCGGGCGCTGACCGGGCGGGCTTACAACGCCGACGCGTTTGGCGAGGTGCCGTGTGTGTGCCTGCGTATTCCCACCGGCGGCGGCAAGACGGTGATGGCGGCGCACGCGGTGCCGCTGCTGGCGCGCGCGTGGTGCGCCACCGACGCACCGGTGGCGGTGTGGCTGGTGCCCAGCGACGCCATCCGCAGCCAGACGCTGGCGGCGCTGCAAACGCCCGGCCACCCGTACCGCGAGGCACTGACCGCCGCCTATGGCGACAGCCTGCAGGTGTGCACGCTGGACGACGTGGCCCAGATTGCACCGCCCGACTGGGGCCGCCACACGGTGGTGGTGGTCGCCACCATCCAGAGCTTTCGGGTGGAGGACGCGGGCCAGCGCAATGTGTACAGCTTCTCCGAAGTGTTTGAGCCGCACTTCAAGGGCGCAGACGCGCAGCGCCTGGCGCTGCTGCACGGCCTGCCCGATGCGGTGGTGACCGCTGACGATGTGCAAGGCGCGGACAGCTCGACCAGCGCGAACAGTGCCCAGCGCCTGCTCAAAGGTTTTGTCGGCCAGCCGCGCTGGAGCCTGGCCAACTGGCTGGCGCTGCACAACCCGCTGCTGATCGTGGACGAGGCGCACAACACCAAGACCGACAAAAGCTTCACCGCGCTCAAGCGCCTGAACCCGAGTTTCATCCTGGAGCTGACGGCCACACCGATCCCGGCCAAGACCAATGTGCTGTACCACGTCAGCGCCCAAGAGCTGGCCGCCGAGGCCATGATCAAGCTGCCCATCGCCCTGGCCGAGCACCCACACGGCTGGCCGCAGGCGGTGTTGGCGGCGGTGCAAAACCAGCGCAGCCTGGAGGCCGAAGCGCTAAAGGACGAGGCCGCAGGCCACGGCTACCTGCGCCCCATCGTGCTGTTCCAGGCGCAGAACGTGAACGACGAAATGCCGCCCGAGGCGCTGCGCAAGCACCTGGAAACTGCGCTGCACATCCCCGCCAACCAGATCGTGGTGGCCACCGGCGACAGCCGGGGGCTGGAAGGCCTGGACCTGGCCGCGCGCAGCTGCCCGGTGCGTTTTGTCATCACCGTGCAGGCGCTGCGCGAGGGCTGGGACTGCCCGTTTGCGTATGTGCTGTGTTCGCTGCAAAAGCTCAGCAGCGCGTCGGCCGTGGAGCAGCTGCTGGGCCGCGTGCTGCGTATGCCCTACGCCACGCGGCGTGGGCGCGAGGCGCTGAACCGGGCCTATGCCCATGTGTGTGAGGCCGAGTTCTCCACCGCCGCCCACGCGCTGGCCGACCGGCTGATCAACCACATGGGCTTCGAGGCGCTGGATGTGGCGTCGATGATTGCGCAGCAGTCGGCGCTGCCATTATTTGAATCAAATCAGCCTCTAGCGCCCGTCCAGCCTGCGCCAGTAGCTACATATTTTGAATCACTCAGCGCCACACCCGCGCTGCTGGCCCTGCCCGGCGTGCAGGCGGTTGAGGTGGCTGGCGCGCCGCAGCTGGTGCTGACCGGGCACATTGGCGCAGACACCGAAGCGCTGCTGCTGGCGCAGGTGCGTGGGCCGAAGAAACAAGAGCAGCTGCGTGACAAGCTGGCGCAGCACAACGCGCTGGTGGCCGCACAGCTGGCCCCGGCGGCACGCGGTGTGCCGTTTGCGCCGGTGCCCACGCTGGGCTACCGCACATCGGCGCAGGCCCCGCTGTGGCCGCTGGAGCGATCGGCCGTGCTGGAGGCGGTCGAGCTGGATTTGTTGACACCCGCCGCCGTGCAGCTGCCGGGTTTTCAGGTGGTGCAGGAGTCAAACATTTTCGAGATCGACATGCAGGGCCAGCGCCTGCACCTGCGCGCGGCCGATGCCAGCCAGATTGCGCTGGACTACGGCGCGGGCATCTCCAGCGACGACCTGGTGCGCTGGCTCGACCAGTCGCTGTTCCAGAAGCTGCCGGGGCTGACGCAGGCGCAGCGCATGGCGTACCTGGCCGCTGTGGTGAACCACCTGCAGCACGAGCGTGGTGTGCCGCTGGGCGTGCTGGCGCAGGCACGCTTCAAGCTGGCGCAAGACATTGAAGTGCGGGTGGCCGATCTGCACGACCAGGCCGCCAAACAGCGCTTTACGCAACTGGTGCTCAGCCCCGGCAGCGCCGACGCCTGGCTGGTGGAGCCCGACTGGGCGCAGCCGCATGTGTTCACGCCGGGGCGTTACCCCGCGCCTGTCGGCTCGCGCTACAGCGGGCGTTACCAGTTTGCCAAGCACTACTTCCCGGTGCTGGCTGGGCTGTTAGACGGCGGCGAAGAGTTTGCCTGCGCCCAGCTGATCGACCGCCACCCCGCCGTGCGGCACTGGGTGCGCAACCTCGACACCGCGCCTTGTGGTTTTGCACTGCCCACATCGCGCGGCCGCTTCTTTGCCGACTTTGTGGCCGAGCTGGTGGACGGCCGCGTGGCGGTGCTGGAGTACAAGGGCGCGCATTTGCTGAACAACCCGTATGAGATCGAGAAGCGCCAGGTGGGCACCCTGTGGGCGCAAGGCAGCCAGGGCCGGGCAATTTTTGGCTGGCTGGCGATGCAACGCGATGGGCTGGGCCTGGCGCAGCAACTGGATGTGGTGTTGGCATGACAGACGACACCCGCCCCGCCCCGCGCCCGGTCGAAATCGCCCTGCTCGCCAGCGTTTTCGTGGTGGCGGCCTGCGGGCTGTTGTACGAGCTGGCGGCGGGCGCGCTGGCGTCGTATGTGCTGGGGGATTCGGTGCTGCAGTTCAGCACCATCATCGGCACCTACCTGTTTGCCATGGGGGTGGGCTCTTACCTCTCGCGCTTTTTCGAGCGGCAGTTGCCCGCGCACTTTCTGCGCATCGAGCTGATGGTGGCGCTGGTGGGCGGCATGTTGCCTGCCACGCTGTTTCTGGCCAATGCCTATGTGCCCGGGGCCTTCCGGTTTCTGCTCTACGGCATGGTGATGCTGGTCGGTACTTTTGTGGGGCTGGAGATTCCGCTGGTGATGCGCATCCTCAAGCGCAACGTGGCGCTGAAAGACCTGGTGAGCCAGGTGCTGACCTTCGACTACCTGGGCGCACTGGCGGTGTCGCTGGCGTTTCCGCTGGTGCTGGTGCCGCAGCTGGGGCTGATCCGCACGGGGCTGCTGTTTGGCCTGATGAACGCCGCTGTGGCACTGTGGGCGCTGTGGATGTTCCGCCACGAGCTGCGCCACTTGCGCGCCCATGTGGTGGCGGGCCTGCTGACCATGGCGACACTGGCGGCGGCCTTTGCGGGTGCAGACCACATCAGCAGTTTTGCCGAAGACAAGTTCTACCAGGACCGCATCGTGTTTGCCGCGTCGTCGCCCTACCAGCGCATCGTGGTGACGCAGGGGCGTGGTGGGCACCGGCTGTTTCTCAACGGCAACCTGCAGTTTGCCGAGCGCGACGAATACCGCTACCACGAGGCCTTGGTGCACCCGGTGATGGCCGCCCACGGCGCGCCCAAACGGGTGGCCGTGCTGGGCGGCGGCGACGGCATGGCGGTGCGCGAGATTCTCAAATACCCGTCGGTTGAACAGGTCACGCTGGTGGAGCTGGACCCGAACATGACGCAGCTGTTCAGCGAACACGCCACGCTGGCCGGGCTCAACGGCCATGCGCTGGCATCGCCCAAGGTGAAGGTGGTCAACACCGACGCCTTCAAGTGGCTGCAAGACACCGACGAAGTTTTTGACGTGATCGTGGTGGACTTCCCCGACCCGACCAACTTTGCCATCGGCAAGCTCTACACCAACAGCTTCTACGCGCTGCTGGACCAGCGGCTGTCTGCCAGCGGGTACGCCGTGATCCAGACCACCTCACCCCTGGTGGCGCGCAAGAGTTACTGGACTGTGGCGCAGACGATTGAATCCACCGGCCTCACCGTCACGCCCTACCACGCCCATGTGCCGAGTTTTGGCGAATGGGGTTTCATCATCGCCAGCCACCGCCCGTGGCGGCAACCCGACACGCTGCCCAGCGGGCTGCGGTTTTTGAGCCT
>JAGOEY010000099.1 GCA_017997515.1 Burkholderiaceae bacterium
CCCACCAGCGTGGACTTGAACAGGTCGGCCAGCCACAGCTTGAAGGTCATTTTGTTGAAGCCGAAACGCTCCTCCAGCACAAAGGTCTGGTACAGCGTCAGGGGCAGGTCGATCAGGCTGCTGATGAGTGCGAATGCGGCCAGCAGCACCAGCTGTTGCAGCATGCCACCCCCCATGCGGTCAATCAGCGCACCATTGAGCGCATCCAGCCCGCCCAGCAGTGTCCAGCCCAGCAACACGGCGCTGCCCAGTGCGAGTTCGAGCAGGCCAAACCGTGTTTTGGCGATGGTGTAGTCGGCCGCTTTCTGGTGGGCGGCCAGCGTGATGTGGCCTGCGAACGCAGCAGGCACAGCGCTGCGGTGGCGCGCCACATGGCGGATCTGGCGTGAGGCCAGCCAGAAACGAATCACAAGACTGAGGGCCAGCGCAATGGCGAATGCCAGCGTCAGCGCGAGGGACGGCGGGAAGATTTGGTGGGGCTCGGACATGCTGGGGGCAGTGTAAGGCCCCTGCCTGCCGCTACACACCTTCGGCGACAATCTCCCCATGTCTGAAACGAACACTACTGCACCCGTAACACTCGCCAAATCCGACCAGAACTTGGTCTGGCTCGATTGTGAAATGACCGGCCTGGACCCCGAGGCCGAACGCCTGATCGAAATCGCCATCGTGGTCACCGGCCCGAACCTGGAGCCCCGCATCGAAGGCCCGGTGCTGGTGATCCACCAGTCCGATGCGCAGCTCGACAAGATGGACGCCTGGAACAAAGGCACCCATGGCCGCAGCGGCCTGATCGACAAGGTCAAGGCCTCCACAGTCACCGAGGCCGATGCTGAGCAGCAGATCATCGCGTTCCTCAGCCAGTACGTCCCCAAGGGCACGGCACCCATGTGTGGCAACACGATTGGGCAGGACCGCCGTTTTCTGGTGAAGTACATGCCCAAGCTGGAGGCGTTTTTCCACTACCGCAACCTGGATGTGAGCACACTCAAGGAACTGGCCAAACGCTGGAAGCCCGACGCGTATTCTTCGTTCAAGAAGGCGCAAAAACACACAGCGCTGGCCGATGTACATGAGTCGATCGAAGAACTCGCGCATTACCGCGAGCACTTCCTGAGGCTGAACTGACGCTGTGCCCGCGCGCTGCAGTTCAGCCCTGTTACATGCGGGATTTGGTAAAAACCCTAATCCGTGCCATAATCTGAGGCTGCGCTGCACACCAGTAGTGCATTTTGTGCATCTCCTGTCACACACCGGGTCCGCAAGAGCTTCGAGTTACCTCGAAGATCGATTGCAAAAGTACCCCCTCAAGTAAGCCCCTGCGCTTACCAGGCTCCGTTTGATGGTTGATGTTTTTTAACCATTAACGAAGCGTCCGCTGGCCACGCTGGCGGTGACTTTCGTGTGAGAAAAATATGACCGACACTTTTGAAGTGCAGGGCGACTTCGCGCCTGTGCAATCCTTTGATTCCTCTTCTGTGGAATCCTTTGCTGCTGACTTTTCGGCAGCCCCTGAATTCACCGCTGCTGCAGACACGTCTGAAGCGGTCGTGGAAGACACCACCCCCGCTGTTCCCAACGGTTTTGTGAAGCTGGGCCTCGCGGCCGAGCTGGTGCGCGCCGTGGCCGACATGGGTTTCACCGAACCCACCGTGGTGCAGGCCAAGACCATTCCCATGGCCATGCCCCGTGAAGACGGCGCAGACGGTTTTACCGACCTGATGGTGTCCAGCCAGACCGGTAGCGGCAAAACAGCAGCCTTCCTGCTGCCCGTGTTGCACACCCTGCTCAAGCGCCAGGCTGAAATCGCCGCGCGTGAACGTGCCGAGTTCGAAGCCGCTGTGGCCCAGGCCATTGCCAAGGGTGAAGCGCCTCCGAAGAAGCCCAAGCGCAAGGACCCGACCAACATGCGCAACTTCAAGGCCGCAACGCCAGGTGCGCTGATCCTGTGCCCGACCCGCGAACTGGCCCAGCAAGTGGCCCATGACGCCATTGACCTGGTGCGCCATTGCCACGGCCTGCGTGTCGCCAACGTGGTGGGTGGTATGCCTTACCAACTGCAAATCGCCAAGCTGCAAAACGCTGATCTCGTGGTGGCCACACCAGGCCGCCTGCTGGACCTGCAACGCTCCATGCAAATCAAGCTCGACCAGGTCAAGTTCCTGGTAGTGGACGAAGCCGACCGCATGCTGGATCTGGGTTTCTCCGACGACCTCGCCGAAGTGAACCAGCTCACCATCGAACGCCAGCAGACCATGATGTTCAGCGCCACGTTTGCGCCACGCATCCAGCAACTGGCCCAACGTGTGATGCGCGAACCCCAGCGTGTGACCATCGACAGCCCGCAAGAAAAACACGCCAACATCAAACAAGTGCTGTTCTGGGCCGACAACGCCACCCACAAACGCAAGCTGCTGGACCACTGGCTGCGCGACACCACCATCAACCAGGCCATCGTGTTTGCGAGCACCCAGGTTGAATGTGATGGCCTGGCCAACGACCTGCAGCAAGACGGCTTCAGCGCTGTGGCGCTGCACGGTGCCCTGAGCCAGGGCCTGCGCAACCGCCGTCTGATGGCCTTGCGCCAGGGCCAGGTGCAGATCCTGGTGGCAACCGATGTGGCTGCGCGCGGCATTGACGTGCCCACCGTGACCCACGTATTCAACTTCGGCCTGCCCATGAAGGCCGAGGATTACACCCACCGCATTGGCCGTACCGGCCGTGCAGGACGTGACGGTATTGCCGTGACTTTCGCCGAGTTCCGCGACCGTCGCCGCATTTCCGACATCGAAGCCTACAGCCGCCAGCAGTTCAAGTCTGAAGTGGTGCCTGGCATGGAACCCCAGCAACGTATGCCCGACACCCGCCCCGCGCGTGGTTTTGGCGGCGGCGGTGGTGGCTCGCGTGACCGCAAGTTTGGCGGCGGTGGCGGCAACCGCGGTGGTGACCGTGGTGGTTTTGGTGGCGACCGTGGTAACTATGCCGGTGCCAGCGGTTTCAACGACCGCAATGCCCGTCCTCCAGCCCGCACCGGCGGTGCCCCTGCCTACAACGGTGGTGGTTACGCACCTCGCGACGAACGCAGCTTTGAGCGCCGTGATGACGGTGCCAACGGTTACGGCCGCAAGCCCCATTTTGGTGACCACGGTGGCCATGGCGGCGGCAACAGCGGTTATGGTGCTCCACGCAACAGCGGTGCCCCCCGTGGTGATTTCGCGCCCCGTGGCGATTTTGCTCCCCGCAAGCCTGCCCACGCCAAACATGGCAACGAAGGCAAGGCCTTCGTGCCCCGCGACACCCTGCGCAAGCCGCCTGCCAAGTTCACACCACGTTGATCCTGGCGGCAACTTTGCCTGAAAGCGCTGGTCTGCGGACCAGCGCTTTTTTTTGGCCTGTTGGAGGTGCAGGGCAAAACATGTTGTGACATTTGAGGACAATAGCGGCAGGAGTCCTTTTGTATGCCCACCACTACGTCGTCTGCAGATTTTGAACACATGTTCGAGCTTGCTCCCGTGTCCCTCTGGCTGGAGGACTACAGCGGGCTGAAGCAGTTGTTTGACCGCTGGCGTGCCGAGGGGGTTACCAATCTGTTGACCTACCTGGCCCAGGATGCGGCCCGGCTGCGTGAATGCACATCCATGATCAAGGTGCTGAAGGTCAACCAGCGCACGCTTGATTTGTTTGCGGCCGCCACCCAGGAGGAGCTGGTTGTACGGCTGGGTGATGTGTTCCGCGACGACATGCATGGGCAGGTGGCGCATGAGCTGAACCAGCTGTGGGAGGGCAAGCTGGCTTTTTCCAACCAGACCGTGAACTACGCACTGGATGGCCGCCGCCTGGACGTGCAGATTGGTGCCCGTGTGTTGCAGGGCCACGAAGACTGCTGGGACCGGGTGCTGGTGTCGCTGGAGGACATCACGGCGCGGACCAAAGCCACCACCTTGCTGGCGCGCAGCGAGCGGCATGCTCGCGACCTGTTTGAGCACTCCCCGGTATCGCTCTGGGTCGAAGATTTCAGCGCAGTCAAACGCCTGCTGGACGAGGTGCGTAACCAGGGTATTGAGGACTTTCCGACTTTCATCAAGGTGCACCCCGAATTTGTCACGCGGTGTATGGAAGAGATTCGCGTCATCGATGTGAACCAGCAAACCTTGAAGATGTTTGGTGCCCCATCCAAAAGCGCTTTGTTACAGCAGTTGGGTCTGGTTTTCCGTGACGAGATGCACGACTCCTTTGCCGAACAACTGCGTGATTTGTGGAACGGCAAACTCGCCCAGCAGCGTGAGGTACTCAACTATTCGCTCAGCGGCGACATGATCAATATCCACATGCAATTTGCCGTGCTGGACGGGCATGTTGCCGAATGGGATCTGGTGCTGGTGTCGCTGGTGGACATCACTGCGCGCAAAAAGGCCGAGGCTTATCTGGAATACCTCGGCAAACACGATGTGCTGACCCGGCTGCGCAACCGTGCTTTTTATGCGGAAGAGTTGAACCGCCTGTCCCGTCGTGGCCCCTGGCCGTTGACCATCATCGCCATTGACCTGAACGGACTCAAGCGCGTGAACGATGAACAGGGCCACGCGGCGGGAGATGCCTTGCTGCGGCGTATGGGCGAGGTGCTGGCCAAAGCGGTGGATGCACCCGCATGCACTGCGCGTATTGGTGGAGATGAATTTGCGGTGCTGCTGCCAGGCACAGATGACCGGGGAGGCCTGGCCGTGAAGGAGCGCATTGAATCCCTGCTGGAGTTGAACAACCAGTTTTACACGGGCAACACGTTGAGCCTGTCCCTGGGGATGGCGCGTGCTGATTCTGGAGCCCAAATCGAAGCAGCCATCCAGAAAGCCGACCGCGAGATGTATGCCGAAAAAGCCCGGTACTACAACACCGTTCAGACGGATCGTCGCCAGCTTTGATCCGACTGTGGCCTCAAACCTCCATGCTGGTCCGCCCGATTTCGGGCCAGCGGTGGTGCAGGTACACCCAGGCCACTAGGCCCACGAACAGCATCAGCATGGACGCGGCAGCCAGCCCCACGGCGGAATGCATCACCAGCGGCGCAATCACGCCGGCCACGATACCGTTGGCGGTGGAGCCTATAAATGCCTGCAAAGATGACGCCATGCCGCGCCGCTCAGGGTAAAGGTCGAGCACCAGCAAAGTCACCACGGGCACCATCAGCGCCCAGCCAAACGCAAAGATGGCGATCGGAAACATCGACCAGGACACATGGGCCGGGAACAGCAGGTTGGCCCCCAGGTTGATGACCGACACCAGCACCATGATCAGGAAGCCGTGGCGGATCTGCCGCTTGGGTGCGATCTTGCCGGCCAGCCGTCCGCTGAGCCATGCTCCGGCCATGATGCCGGCGATGGTCAGGATAAAAAACCAGAAAAACTGCCCTGGCTCCAGGGCCAGCAGATCACCCAGAAAAGCAGGTGCTGCCAGCACGTACAGAAACATGCCGTTGAACGGCACCCCGCTGGCCAGCGCCAGCAGCAGGAAGCGTGGACTTGAGCCCAGTTGCCAGTACCCGCGCATCAGGTGCCGGGCGTTGAACGGCTGGCGCTGCGTGACGTGTAAGGTCTCCGGCAGCCAACGGAAGTTGATGCTCCACAACACCACCCCCACACCCGTCAGGAACCAGAAAATGCTGTGCCAGCCCGCATGCACAAACAGCCAGCCACCCACCATGGGTGCAATGGCAGGGGCCACGCCAAAATAAATGGTGACCTGGCTCATCACCTGCTGGGCCTGCGCGGGCGGGAACATGTCGCGGATCACCGCGCGCGACACCACAATGCCCGCGCCGGTGGACAAACCCTGCAGCGCGCGGAAGAACACCAGTTGCCCAATACTTTGCGAGAGCGCACACCCCGCAGAAGCGACGGTAAACACCGCAATCCCCCATAACACCACCGGCCGCCGCCCAAAACTGTCGGCCAGTGCCCCGTGGAACAGGTTCATGAAGGCAAAACCAAACAGGTAGGCCGACAGCGTTTGCTGCATTTCTACCGGTGTGGCGTTGAGTGCCTTGGCAATGCCGGAGAACGCGGGAATGTAGGTGTCGATCGAGAACGGCCCCAGCATGCCCAGCACCGCCAATAACGCGGCCAATGCCCAGCGGGGGCCACGCCAGAGTTCGGATGCGTTGGGGTTCATGGTTTGGTGCGCCGTATTTCACGCAGCATGAAGAGATACAGCCCCTCGACTTTGTCGCGCGCCCAGGGGGTTTTGCGCAAAAACTTCAGGCTGGACGTAATGCTCGGGTCACTGGTGAAGCAGCGCACCGGGATACGTTCGCCCAGGCCTTCCCAGCCGTAATAGTCAACCAGCGCCGTGACGATGGCCTCCAGCGTCAGCCCGTGCAGCGGATTACGCGCCTGGGTGGTGGGGGCGGGTGGCTTGTTGGGCGGTGGTGGTGTTTGCATGCTGTTTGTCATGGCACATTTCCCCTTCACGCGGTCCGGGACTTTGCATAAAAAAACCCACCATGGTGACATGGTGGGTTTTAGTGTGCAATCGCATGGTTTGCACGGTGTAAGTGGTGGGTCCTGAGTGACTCGAACACTCGACCTACGGATTAAGAGTCCGCTGCTCTACCAACTGAGCTAAGAACCCACTTTGAAACCTGTTTGCAGCAACC
>JAGOEY010000100.1:0-4580 GCA_017997515.1 Burkholderiaceae bacterium
GTCAACAACGCAGGCCAGGCCGAGAGTGCGCCGTTTGGCAAAACCAGCCCCGAACTCTGGCAGCGCATGCTGGACGTGAACCTGACCGGCACCTTTCTGTGCACCCAGTCCGCTTTGCCCGACATGCTGGCTGCACGCGCCGGGCGCATCGTCAACATCGCCAGCACGGCGGGGCAGCGAGGCTATGCGTATGTGGCCGCTTATGTGGCCGCCAAACATGGCGTAATCGGCCTGACGCGCGCGCTGGCGCTGGAGATGGCGCAAAAAGGTATCACCGTGAATGCGGTCTGCCCGGGCTACACCGAGACCGAAATCCTGCGCCAAAGTATTAACAATGTCATGGCCAAAACTGGCCGCAGCGAAGCCGAGGCGCGCGCCGAATTCGCCCAGTCCAACCCGCAGCGCCGCATGGTGCAGCCACAAGAAGTGGCTGATGCGGTGCAGTGGTTGTGCAGTGATGCGGCAGCGTCCATCACCGGGCAGTCCATTTCCGTGTCCGGTGGGGAGGTGATGTGAACGCCCGCGCCAAACTCGATCTGGCCCCGCTGCTGGCGGATGAGCCCACCGGGCTGGAGGCCGGGGTGTCGAGTGACGACCACCACTCCCTGCGCCTGTGGCTGCGCCTGCTGGCCTGCAGCACCGACATCGAGACCGAAATCCGCCAGCGCCTGCGTGTGCGTTTTGGCATGACACTCGCGCGTTTTGACTACCTGGCCCAGCTGCACCGCCACCCCGAAGGCCTGCGCATGAACGTGTTGTCGCGCAACCTGATGGTCACCGGCGGCAACGTTACCGGCCTCACCGACGAGCTGGAAAAAGCCGGGTTTGTGGCGCGTGAAGCCCAGCCCGAAGACCGCCGCTCTTTTGTGATTGCGCTCACCCCCAAAGGGCGCAAGGCCTTCGAACGTATGGCCACCGTCCACGAGAGCTGGGTGATCGAACTGCTGGGGGGCATGCCCGACCAGTCCAAACAACAGCTCTACGAATTGCTGGGGCAAATGCGCGGTGTGCTGGCAGCACGTGGCACCACCACCGAAACAGATCCCGTCGCTAAAAAAGCGGCCAAGAAAGTGAGCAAAAAATGAACACCAGCACACCCGTTTCCGCTGCAATGGACGCCGACCTCGCGGCAGGCAACCACCAACCCTGTGCCCACTATCAGGCGAAAAACTTCCTGTGGGAGGTGCGTGACCGTGTGGGCACCATCACACTCAACCGTCCCGAACGCAAGAACCCGCTGACGTTTGCGTCGTATGCCGAGCTGCGTGATCTGTTCCAGCGCTTGCGTTATGCCGACGACGTGAATGCCGTGGTGATCGTTGGGGCCGGTGACAACTTTTGTTCCGGTGGTGACGTGCACGAAATCATCGGCCCGCTGATTGGCCTGAAGGCCCCTGAGCTGCTGATGTTCACGCGTATGACTGGCGACCTGGTCAAGGCCATGCGCCACTGCCCGCAGCCCATCGTGGCCGCGATTGACGGTGTGTGTGCCGGTGCCGGTGCCATCATGTCCATGGCGTCCGACCTGCGCCTGGGCACTGCGCGCAGCAAGACCGCTTTCCTGTTCAACCGTGTGGGTCTGGCAGGCTGCGATATGGGTGCCTGCAACATGCTGCCGCGTATCGTGGGCCAGGGCCGTGCGAGTGAGCTGCTGTTCACCGGCCGCGCCATCGGTGGCGACGAGGCGATGCAATGGGGCTATTTCAACCGTGTGTGTGCCCCCGAGTCTGTGCTGGACGACGCATGGGCCATGGCGCGTGAGCTGGCCCATGGCCCCACCTTTGCCAACGGCATCACCAAAACCATGCTGCACCAGGAATGGACCATGGGCATCGACGAGTCCATCGAAGCCGAGGCCCAGGCCCAGGCGCTGTGTATGTTGACCGAAGACTTTGGCCGTGCGTACCGTGCGTTTGCCGCGAAGCAGAAGCCGGTGTTTGAAGGCAACTGATTCCCCCGACACATCCGCAAAAAAATACAAAAGAGACACACCATGAGCGACAAAAAATACCTTGAATGGCCCTTCTTGGAGCCACGCCACCGTGCGCTGGAAAACGCGCTGGACGCCTGGGCCACCGCACACATCACGCAAGACCACCCCCACGATGTGGATGCCGCATGCCGCGCCTTGGTGCGTTTGCTGGGGCAGGGCGGCTGGTTGCGCCATGCGGTGGCGGGCACGGCCTACGGTGGTGCCTCCGAGGTGCTCGACACCCGTTCCCTGTGCCTGATCCGCGAGACGCTGGGCCGCCATTCCGGCTTGGCCGACTTTGCGTTTGCGATGCAGGGTCTGGGGTCGGGTGCCATCTCGATTGACGGCACCGACGCACAGAAGCAGCGTTACCTGACGCGTGTGGCCCAAGGTGAAGCCATTGCGGCATTTGCACTGTCCGAACCCGACGCAGGCTCTGACGTGGCGGCCATGGCGTGTGAGGCCCGTGTGGAAGGTGACACCGTGGTGCTCAACGGTGAAAAAACCTGGATCTCCAACGGTGGCATCGCCGACTTTTACGTGGTGTTTGCACGCAGTGGTGAGGCCCCAGGCTCACGCGGTATTTCTGCTTTCATCGTGGATGCCGATACACCGGGTTTCGAGATTGCCGAACGTATCAACGTGATTGCCCCGCACCCGCTGGCGCGCCTGCGTTTTACCAACTGCCGCATTCCGCTCACGCAGCGGGTGGGTGAGGCGGGCCAGGGCTTCAAGGTGGCCATGCGCACCCTCGATGTGTTCCGCACATCGGTGGCGGCGGCGTCGCTGGGGTTTGCGCGCCGTGCGATGGACGAAGCATTGCAGCGCGCCACCACCCGCAAGATGTTCAAGGGTGTGCTGGCCGACTTCCAGCTGACCCAGGCCAAACTGGCCCAGATGGCCACCACCATCGACAGCGCCGCGCTGCTGACCTACCGCGCCGCCTGGCAACGTGACCAGGGCCGCAACGTGACCCGCGAAGCCGCCATGGCCAAGATGGTGGCCACCGAAGGTGCGCAGCAGGTCATCGACGCGGCGGTGCAGATCTGGGGCGGACTGGGCGTGGTGAGTGAACAGGCGGTAGAACGTCTGTACCGCGAGATCCGCTCCTTGCGTATTTACGAAGGTGCGACGGAGGTACAGCAACTGATCATTGCGCGTGAGGTGTTGGGGGATGTGCGAGCCGCGCAGGTTGGCTGATTTCTTGCTTATCAAGTAAATGCTTCACAACTGAAGTATTTATAACTGACGTAACTGAAGTCCCCTTTTCTGGAGCTCTGCACCATGACAAGCGCCCATGTCGATACCTTTGCGAATGACCGGCTGCCGCCGCCGGACCAGCAGCCCGAATACCTGTTCGATCTGCCTGAATTGCAGTTTCCGCCGCAGCTGAACTGTGCCACCGAGTTGCTCGACCGGGCCATCGACAAAGGCTGGGGTGACCGTGTGTGCATCCAGGCGCCAGGTGTGCGCTGGACCTATGCCGATCTGTTGGCACATGCCAACCGCATCGCCAACGTGCTGGTCACCGACATGGGTCTGGTGCCCGGCAACCGTGTGTTGCTGCGTGCACCCAACAACCCCATGCTGGTGGCCAGCTGGTTTGCCGTGATGAAGACCGGTGGTATTGCGGTGGCCACCATGCCCCTGCTGCGCGCCAAGGAAATCAAGCAGATGATCGCTAAGGGCGAAGTCACCCATGCGCTGTGTGACATGCGCTTGGCCGACGACCTGCGTGCCGCTGCTGCCGACCCCGAGTGCGCCATGCTGCACCACATCCGTTACTTCAACACCGCACCCGGCGGCGCACCAGAACAAAGCCTGGAGGCCGCCATGGTGCGCCACAGCACCATGTTCACCAATGTGGACACCGCTGCGGACGACACCTGTATCCTGGCCTTCACCTCGGGCACCACCGGTGTGCCCAAAGGCACCATGCATTTCCACCGCGACGTGATGGCGACCTGTGCCTGCTGGCCGCCGCACGTGCTGCGGCCCGAGGCCGACGACGTGTTCATGGGCAGCCCACCGCTGGCGTTCACCTTCGGGCTGGGTGGGTTGGTGCTGTTTCCGATGTCGGTGGGCGCGTCCACCGTGCTGCTGGAAAAAGCCTCACCCAAGGATTTGCTCGACGGTGTCAAAACCTACGGTGCCACTGTACTGTTCACCGCCCCCACGTCGTACCGCGTGCTGGCCGCAGATGCCGCCGTACTGCGCGGCAGCAGCCTGCGCAAATGTGTGTCGGCGGGTGAAGCGCTGCCGGGTGCAACACGCTTGTTGTGGAAACAGGTGACCGGCATCGAACTGATCGACGGTATCGGCGCCACCGAAATGCTGCACATCTTCATCTCTGCCGACGAAGCCCATGCACGCCCCGGTGCCACCGGCAAGGCCATCCCCGGTTACATCGCCTGTGTGATGGACGACGAAGGCAGTGTGCTGCCCGCAGGCCAGGTCGGCAAGCTGGCCGTCAAGGGCCCCACCGGCTGCCGTTACCTGGCCGATGCACGCCAAGCCACCTATGTCAAAAACGGCTGGAACATGACCGGCGACGCCTACCTGGTGGACGAAGACGGGTTCTTCCACTACCAGTCGCGCACCGACGACA
>JAGOEY010000100.1:4680-6649 GCA_017997515.1 Burkholderiaceae bacterium
ACCGGCTGCCGTTACCTGGCCGATGCACGCCAAGCCACCTATGTCAAAAACGGCTGGAACATGACCGGCGACGCCTACCTGGTGGACGAAGACGGGTTCTTCCACTACCAGTCGCGCACCGACGACATGATTGTCTCGGCGGGCTACAACATTGCGGCCCCTGAAGTCGAAGACGCGCTGCTGCTGCACCCCAAGGTGGCCGAATGCGGCGTCATTGGTGTGGCCGACGCCGACCGGGGCCAGATCGTCAAGGCCTTTGTGGTGCTGCGTTCAGCCAACGACGCCGGACCCGACACGGTGCGCGAGCTGCAGGACTTTGTGAAGCAGACCGTGGCGCCCTACAAATACCCGCGGGCAATTGAGTTTTGCACCCAATTGCCCCGCACCGAAACCGGAAAGCTGCAGCGTTTTCGTTTGCATGCTCCAAAATAGTCCCTCCCTCTTTTACCCCTCACCTGAAAGGCCTCACCCATGAAGACGACGCTGAATTTCCGCCTGTCGCAGGCACTGCTTCCCTGTGCTGCCGCTGCCGCGCTGATGGTTGGTTCGGTGCATGCCGCCGACAACGTCAAGGTTGGTTTGCTGAGCACCCTGTCTGGCCCAGGTTCGGGTTTGGGTGTGGACATCCGTGACGGCTTCCAGCTGGCGCTCAAACACACCGGCGGCAAGCTCGGTGGCCTGCCCGCCGAAGTGATCGTGGCTGACGACCAACAAAGCCCTGATGTGGCCAAACAAACCGCCGAGCGCCTGCTCAAGCGCGACAAGGTCGATTTCATGACCGGCCTGGTGTTCTCCAACCTGATGCTGGCCGTGGGCCCCACCGCGTTCCAGAACAAGACCTTCTACATCAGCGCCAACGCCGGTCCGTCGCAGTACGCCGGTGCCCAGTGCAACCCCTACTTCTTCAGTGCGTCGTACCAGAACGACAACATGCACGAAGCCGTGGGCCAGACCGTGCAGGACAAGGGCTTCAAGAAGGTGGCCATCATCGCCCCCAACTACCCCGCAGGCAAAGACGCACTGACCGGTTTCAAGCGTTACTTCAAGGGTGAAGTAGCCATGGAGACCTACACCGCGCTGAACCAGCTGGACTACGGCCCTGAGCTGTCCAAGATCCGCGCCGCCAAGCCTGATGCCGTGTACATCTTCCTGCCCGGCGGCCTGGGCATCAACTTCATCAAGCAGTATGTGGCGGCCGGCCTGTCCAAGGACGCGGTGCTGTTTGGCCCCGGTTTCTCGGCCGACGAGGACGTGATCAAGGCTGTGGGTGAGCCGATGCTGGGCATGTTTAATTCGTCGCAATGGGCGCACGACATGGACAACGCCGCCAACAAGCGTTTTGTGGCCGACTTCCAGAAAGAGTTTGGCCGCCTGCCCACGCTGTACGCCGCACAAGGTTACGACGCCGCCATGCTGATGGACGCCGCAGTGCGTGACGTGAAGGGCAACCTGGACAACAAGGACGCCGTGCGCAAGGCCCTGGAAGCCGCCAAGTTCAACTCGGTGCGCGGCCCGTTCCGCTTTGGCAAAAACCACTACCCGGTGCAAGACTACTACCTGCGTGTGGTCACCAAAGACAGCCAGGGCCGTATCACCAACCGCACGCTGAGCCCCATCTTCAAGAACCACGGGGATGCCTACGTGGGTGACTGCAAGATGGCCGCAGCTAGTTAAAGGCTCACCCCCAGGCTTCGCTGCGCTCTCGCCAACCCCCTTGCAGGGGGCGACACCAGCGGACTGGCAAAGCCAGATCCGCGGTGTCTGCTGGAAGGAGGGCGCACGCCGCATGCGACTGGCGGCTGCTTGGAGAGTGGCGCATCACAAACGATGAAAGCACAAGAGTTATGGGCATTTTGATATTGGAGCAGGCACTTAACGGTCTGCAGTTTGGCCTGATGTTGTTCCTGCTGGCCGCTGGCCTCACGCTGGTGTTCGGCATCATGGACATGATCAACCTCGCCCATGGTTC
>JAGOEY010000101.1:0-3167 GCA_017997515.1 Burkholderiaceae bacterium
TGGTGGTGGCACTGGTGCTGAGCGGCTGGCCGGTGGACGCGCCGCGCTGGCCCGGGTTAGCCGATACCCCAGTGCTGCCGGAGGTGGGCAGGTAGAGATCATTCAGCGCCACCGGCCCCTGGGCGAAGCGCGGTGCCCATTCCATCACCACGGCGTACTGGTTCAGCTCGTCAAAAATGGTGGCGACTGAGCGCTGGCCAAACGCGTTGTACAGCGCACTGTCCACCGCCGCCGAGCTGATGCCCAGGCGCGAGGCCTTGTCGCGGTCCACCTCGACAAAAGTCTCCACACCGTTGTCGGCCTGGTCGGTGTCGATGTCGCTGAGCTGGGGCTCTTGCTTCAGGCGTTCGGCCAGTTTGGTGGTCCAGGTGCGCAGCGTGGCTTGGCTGTCGCCTTTGAGGGTGTACTGGTAGGTGGAGTTGCTGGAGCGCCCGCCCATACGCAGATCCTGCACCGGGCCCAAGAACACACGCAGCCCGGTGATGCGGTCGAGTTGCGGGCGCAGGCGGGCCACCACGGCCAGGCTGCCCTCCTTGCGCTCCGCCACGGGTTTGAGGTTGACAAACATGAAGCCACCACCCGCGCGGCTGCCACCCGAGAAACCGACCACGGTGTCCACTGCGGGGTCCTTGCGGATGATGTCCACCGCCTCGCGCAATTTGTCGCCCAGCGCCTGCGACGAAATGCTCTGGTCGGCGCGCAGGCCCGCATTCAGTTGGCCGTTGTCTTGCTGCGGGAAAAAGCCCTTGGGCATGGCTGCGTACAGGTAGACGTTCAGGCCAATCACCGCCAGCAGAATCAGCACCACCAGCCCCTTGCTGGCCAGCGCCCAGTCCAGGCTGCGGGCATAGGTGCGCAGCACCCAGTCGTAACTGCGGTCGATGCCACGCACCAGCCAGTTGCGGCGTGGTGCTGGTGCGCCGGGTTCTGGCACAGGCTCAGGCTTGAGCAGCAGCGCACACATCATGGGCGTGGTGGTGAGCGAGATAACGAGTGAGATCAGCACCGCCACCGACAGCGTGATGGCAAATTCGCGGAACAGCCGACCGACCTGCCCGTCCATAAACAGCAGCGGGATAAACACCGCCACCAGCGACAGGCTGATGGACAACACGGTGAAGCCCACCTCGCGTGCGCCTTGCAGCGCCGCCTGCATCCGGTCCATGCCGGCCTCGATGTGGCGGCTGGTGTTTTCCAGCACCACGATGGCGTCGTCCACCACAAAACCGGTGGCCACCGTCAGCGCCATCAGGCTCAGGTTGTTCAGGCTGAAGCCCAGCAAATACATCACCCCAAACGTGCCCAGCAGCGACACGATGGTGGCCACCGCCGGGATGATGGTGGCACGCGCCTTGCGCAGGAACAGCCCCACCACCAGCACCACCAAAATGATGGAGACCACCAGCGTCAGCTCGATCTCGCGCAGCGACGAGCGGATGGAGTTGGTGCTGTCCGACGCCACCTCCAGCGTGATGTCCTGCGGCAGCTGGGCACGCAGCTCGGGCAGCATGGCACGTACACCGTCCACCGTGGCGATGATGTTGGCATCGGCCTCGCGCCGGATCAGCACGATGATGGCCGGGTCGCCGTTGAACAGCCCCAGCGTGCGCCGGTTTTCCACCCCGTCCACCACGTTGGCCACGTCCGTCAGCCGCACCGCCGCGCCGTCGCGCCAGGCAATCACCAGGTCGCGGTACTGCGCCGCGCTGCGGGCCGGGGTGGGGGTGTAAACCTGCAGCCGCCGCCCGTCGCCCTCGATCGCGCCCTTGGGCCGGTTGGCGTTGGCGGCCTGGATGGCAGCGCGCACGTCTTCGGTGCTGATGCCGTAGCGGTGCAGTGCAAACGGCAGCAGCTCCACCCGCACCGCAGGCAGCGAGCCACCGCCCAGCTCCACATCACCCACACCGTCCACCTGCGCCAGCCGCTGGCTGACCACGTTGGACACCGCGTCGTAGATCTGCCCCGGTGTTTTGGTTTTGGACGTGAGCGCCAGGATGATGACCGGCGACGACGCCGGGTTGGCTTTGCGGTAGGTCGGGTTGCTGCGCAGGCTGGCAGGCAGGTCGGCCCGCGCCGCGTTGATGGCGGCCTGCACTTCACGCGCGGCGCTGTCGATGTTGCGCGACAGGTCGAACTGCAGACTCACCCGGGTTGACCCGCTGGAGCTGCGCGAGGTCATCTCGTTGACCCCGGCGATGGTGCCCAGCCGCCGCTCCAGCGGTGTCGCCACACTCGACGCCATGGTGCTGGGGCTGGCCCCGGCCATGCTGGCGGACACGCTGATGGTGGGGTATTCGACCTGGGGGAGGGGGGAGACGGGGAGGACGAAGAACGCGGCTATACCTGCCAGGGCTATGCCTATGGTGAGCAGCACCGTTGCTATCGGGCGCTGGATGAAGGGTTTGGACAGGTTCATTTGCTGTCCTCTCTGCGGCGGGCGCAGGCCGGGTCTCGGCCCGGCGGCCGACTTACTTTCTCTTGCTTCGCCAAGAGAAAGTAAGCAAAGAGAAGGCGACCCGAAGTCTGGGTCCCTGCGCTGCGCTTCGGGCAACCTGCGGTGCTCGGTGCCGGCAGGCGGCTGCGGAACTCGCTTCGCTCAAACAGTCCTCGCCGACCGCGCTGTGCGCGGCAACCTGCCGCCCCCTGCGCTCCTCGGCCCAGCCTCAACGGGTTTTGAAGTCCAACGGGCCTTTGCTGCGCTCGGCCCGTGGTGGCTGGCGCTGCGCGCCACGCCTTGTTTTTTGAATGAAATTGGCGCTTGGCGCAGGTACTGTGTGCGCAAGCAGCTATCAAATTTGAAGCAAACTCCCTTCTTCCCAACGCAGCGCGCAAAGCGCGTTGCCGTTGGTGGCCGAGCGCAGCAAAGGCCCGCTGGACTGCCAAGCCCGTGGGGCTGGGCCGAGGAGCGCAGGGGGCAGCGGACAAGGGCTGGCGCATGTCTGAGCGCAGCGAGTTGCGCCAGACCCCGCTGGCACCGAGCACCGCAGGTTGCCCCGTAGCGCAGCGCAGGGGACCCAGACTTCGGGTCGCCTTCTCTTTGCTTACTTTCTCTTGGCGAAGCAAGAGAAAGTGAGTCGCCCGCCGGGGCGAAACCCGGCCGCCGACCTCAAAACAGCAGCAACGGCTGTACAGCGAAGAGCGCAACCCCGTCATACAACCCGCCCAGA